>NZ_JCALDF010000022.1:0-85364 GCF_059812725.1 Mycobacterium sp. NGS41 | reverse complement strand
CCGCGGTGTGTTGTCCTTCGGTGCCGGTGCAGGCGGAACAGCGACCGGCCTGACCTGGGAGGTGCCCGCCGCACCGGTCGGGCTCGCAGGCAGTTCCCAGGTCAACGCCGCCACCGGGTCAACGGTGCCGGCGCCGACGACGTTGGACGGCGCCCGGGCGCCGTTGTGCGCAGTAGCGGTGATACGGCTCACCACCTGCTCCGCGGTCAGTGCCGGATACTTGCTGCGCACCAGCGCCGCGACGCCCGAAACATACCCGGCCGCATAGCTGGTGCCGCTGAGTGCCAATAGCTGCTGGTGTTCGTTGGGCAGCCCATTGGCGAGGCCGCCGCCGTCGCTATTGCTGACCGACACGATGTTCTCGCCGGGCGCCGCGATGCCGACCCACGGCCCGGCCATGGTGAACTTCGACGGCTGCCCATCCGGTTTCAGGGAACCCACCGACAGCACGTACGGCTGCCACCACGACGGAATCGAGACGGACGTGACGCCCGCCCAGTTCCGTGGATCCTGCGGCCGCCCCAGATCGGTGAGCGGATTGGAATCGCAGGACGTTCCACCTGCGACCGATCCGGTCGGCCCGGTGTTTCCCGCGGCGGCCACGATCACCGCGTCCTTCTCCACCGCCGCATACCGCAACGCCGCGCCCAGGGCCGCCTGGTCGATGGGCCGATCGGCGGGCAGGCAGGTTATCGAAGAGATGTTGATCACCCGGGCACCGAGGTCGGCCGCATGCACGATCGCCCGAGCCAGCGTCGCGACGTCCGCGGTTGCCTGGGCCAGCAGTGGATCACCGCCCGGGATCTTCGGCGAGAACTTCGCGGAGGTCACCCGCAGCGACACCAGCCGCGCCGCGGGTGCTACTCCCGCGAAACCGTCCTCTGCCGGCTGGCCGGCGATGATTCCCGCGACCAGGGTTCCGTGCCCGTCGCAGTCGGTCAGGCCGTCGGTCGTCTCCACATAGTCGCCGCCCGCCGTGACGTTGGGCAGGCGCGGGCCCGGCCGCACGCCGGTGTCCAGTACCGCGACCAGCTGGCCGTCCCCCCGCGAAAACCGCCACGCCCCAGGAAGATCCAGCATCGACTGACTTTGCGTCGCGACGCCGACGTCGGTGCCCGGGATGACTCCGGACGTGCTGCACACGCCGCGCTGGTCCATCGGCTGGCCGGGTCCCGGGGTACCGCTCGGCGGCGGCACGGCCGGGTCGACCTTCGGGCTGGTGATGGCGACGGCCGGTGGACAGGTCCACGCTACGGCTGCCGCGAAAGCGGTCAAAGCCGCTGTGAGACGGACGGATCCGGCTCGGATCATCGATTGAGCACCCAGCTGAACAGACCGACCAGGTAGGCCATGATCGGGATCAGCGAAGCGTCCAGACCAACGGCGGCAAAGCCCAGCAGCCGACGCAGCGGCAGCGAATAGCTTTCCGGTGAGGCGATAGCCGGGTCCAGCGCGACCACCAGCCACACGAACAGGAGCGCTACCAGTACCACCGCCGCGCCCAGGGCCGCCGCATAGCGTCCCGTCGCCGTGTAGAGCACCAACAGCACACCGGCGACCAGGTAGGGCTGGGCCAGCAGCCAGACCTTGCACGCGGCCGAATCCCACACCCGGGCCCGGAGCACGGCGGTGGCCGCCGTTGCGCCCACCACATACCAGGCGAAACCACTTACGGTTTCGGGCCGCAACGCGATCGCCACCGACCCCAGCACGCTGAGCAGCACCGCCGCGGCGATGAAGCCGTTCTGATGGGCGTCGCTGACGCGCACCCGCCGCGGCAGATCCTGCAGCACCCGTAACGACGGCGCCGACGGCGTGGGGTCACCCGGCGCCGGGATGACCGGCAACGGGAAGCGCGCCCACAGCGCCGAAAGCTGAGCCGCTTGGATGGTGATCAGCAGGGCCGCCACGATCAGGCCGCAGCCGATGGCCAGTATTCGCAGTTGCCAAAGCATTTCGGCGCCGGCCGCCAGCAGGACGACGGATGCGACGACCGCCGACGCGGTGAAGAAGGCGACCGTGCGCTCACGCTCGAGGCCGGGCACCATCAGCACGATCAACGACCACGCGGCGACACCGGCAGCGGCCAGCATCAACTGCGCCGGACCGAACTTGCCGGGCACCGCCAACGCCAATGCGGCACCGATCGGCGCCAGGGCAGCGATCGACAGCGCTATACCCGCCGCCGCTGAACGCGTCCTAACCACCAAACCGGTCACCGCGATGACCGCCGCGACGGCACTGACCGCCAGCAGTCCGGCCAGCGCACCGGTTGCCACCCGGTAGGTGACCGCCAAGCCGGTCGCCAGCAGGGCGACGACGATCGCCGCCGCAAGCGCACCGCGCTGGATGTGCGCTGTGCCCCAAGGCTTTAGCCGGGAGGTGGAGAAGATCATCGCGGCGTCGGCGATGTCCTCGACAATGCCGGGTGCGGCGGGACCGATCGGCACCGGCTGCAGCGCAAGCAGATCGCCGTCGACTACGCCGACGGTGTCCAGGCTGGCGTCCAGGCTGAATGGCGCACCACCGACGGGAGCCAGGCTCAGGTGGGCAGTCGTACCGACGTCAGCAGGATCGTCGGCCTCACCATCGGGAACGACCGGAACAGCCAAACGTTGCACCGCGGGCAGGATTTCCCGCAGCGGCAACTCCGCGGGCAAGGCCATCTCCGTCAACCTGCTGTCCGCGAGGATCGCAACGCGGACAATCGGCATGACGGCGCCGGACGTCACCGGACCCTCGGCAAGTGTTGGGGCCATTCGTCGGACATCGTGCTCTCTTCTCTATCTGGGTGTTGTTACGAGGTTTAAGAGGTTTGGACGGAGAAATCTCGGGACACCCGCCGGCCGGAGAACCATTGGCTGTCAGGCAAGGTGGCGATCAGGTGCTCGATCGCGACGGCGATCGCAAAGGGCGTGCCGGGGCTGAAGGTCGAGACCCACTCGTCGTCGAACGCGCGGGTCGGGCTCACCAGGATCCGGCCCGCCGTAGTGTCCACGACACTCATCCCGACTTCGGTGGTCCATTGCTGGCCGTCGCGCCGACAGCCGGCGACGACCTCGACGTAGCTGCGCGGGCCGGAGAACACCGACTCCACGACGTGTCGGGCCGATTCCGGGATACCCAGGTAATCAATGACTTCCGCGAGCGGGGTGCCCGACCGCAACCGCTCGTCGGCCCGGGCACCGACCCGCGTCGGCATGCTGAACTCGTCGAACCGCGCCGGTGGGCGCTGCGCCAGGCCGACGCCGAGGACCGGAACCAGCGCTTTGGGGCCGTCCACATCCATTGCGGTGAACGTGATCAACTGCGCATTGCGCAGCGCGACCACCGCCTTGGAGGTGGTGCCGTCATGCGTCGCGCGGTGCGCGACCACGCCGCGCAACAGCTCGCCCGCGCTGCCTGCCGGGGCAGGCCCCAGGAAACGCAGGTCCAGCCAGCGATCCGGAAAACAGACCACCCGGATCCACTCGGCGACCGCCGGGTTGACCCTGTCTTCGGGACCGTCCGGCACCAACAGACCCAGCTCGGTCAGTTCGGCGCGCTGACGGTCGAAAAACGCTTTCCGCTCCGCAGCATCGCGGTAGGGGGAGGTGATCGCCAGAACCCATGGAAACGTGCCCGCTCCAACGGTTTCTGCGATGAACCACGCGTTATCGACCGTCAGCTCGACGGCATTTGGTTCGACGCTCATCCAGGGAGTGCTAGCCGCCCCATTTGGCGGCTTCGGCGGCATCGCGCGCCATCATGGCCATGGTGTTGGACTCGTGGGTCGCGGCCATCGCCTGGTAGGCGCGCACCAAGTCGTCCATGGCCTGGTTCCACTGGACTTGCCACGCCTGATAGGTCAGGCCGGTGGTGCCTTGCCAGGCGTTGGACAGGATGGCCTGCTCGCTGGCGATGTCAGCACCCAACCCCTGCAAGGTGCCGGCGTAGCCCGTCATATCCCCGGCATGACCCAGCATCGCCGGGTAGTTGTACATGATCTGCGACATCAAAATGTCCTTTCAGGTCCTTGGTTGGTCGGTCCGGGTCAGAATCCGGTGTAAGTCGACGCGGCTGCGGCGTCGGTGGCCACATACGTACCGGCGGCAGCGCCCAAATTCGTCTGCGCGATATCCAGCAACGTGTTGACCCGGGCCGCCACCTCGACGAAGCGGGCGTGCGCAGCCTGGAACGCCAATGCGGAGTCGCCCTGGTGGAAGGCCTGTGCCGACAACGCGGCCTGCTCAGCCTGACCAATGGTGTGCCGCATCAGGGCCGTCTTGGTGCCGAACTCCGACTCGGCGGCTACCAACTGCGGAATATGTGCATCCAACATACTCATGATGACTTCTCTCCCTTCGGGTTTCGGTTAATGAACAGCTTGTTCTGAACTCTTTCGCTAACTGCGGGTCCCCCCTTCCCCGGCTCCTCCAGCCTCGTCGGGCGCACTGGGACCCGACGGGCCCAATTGCCAAGTTCCCGGCACCATGGGCATCTTTGGGCCACCGCCGAATTCGTCGCCGGCCAGCATGGTCAATCCCGCAGCCTGCACAGCGGTGTCTTTGCGCGCGGTGTCGGCAAACCCCAGCGGTCCGGCGCCCTGATCCGAAGCGCCCGAACCGAAATCGGGGACGACACCGATGTCGGAGTCCATGTCCAGATACTCGTCGCCGTGGTCGTGCATCGCGGCGCGCCGGCGTCGCCGCGCCCGTGCTTCGGCGCGATTCGGCGCTGCCGCGCCGGCCGCGGGGATGGTCGCCGCGGGTGCTTTGGCCCCGCCGCGACCGCCTAATGTCGGCCCTTCGACGGGTCCCCCGCCGTCGATGCCGCCCACCGCATAGAGGAAACTCGCCGCCGCCGGAGTTCCCGCCGGTACCGTGCCCGCGGGAACACCCGGCGCCGGCGCTGACGCCGGAGCGCCAGGAGGGCTCGCGATAGTTGAGGTGAGCGCGGCGGCCGGGAAACTCTGTTGACCCGCACCGCCCGACACCGGGGTCGCATCCGCCGGAACAGTGAGGTCGGGAAAGGCATCGGGGTCGAGCAGACCGAGGTAAGCCATCGTCCCCACCACGATGGCGGGTATCAAAATGGGCAGACTCATGACGCCGATCCAAAAGCCCCATCCGACCGGCTGCCAGAACGCCTGATACGCGACCACCAAAAGCAACGGTCCCCAGGCAACCAGGGCCCCCGCCGGGTTGGTCAGGAAATCCCTCAGCATCTGCTGAATCGATTGGAGGGGATTGGACAGGAAGTTCTCGAGCGACCGTATGAGGGATTGCAGCCATTGGGCACCGGTGTCCGAACTGTCCAGTGCCGAACCGGAATTCGTGGCCTGCGCCGTCGCGGCTGACTGATTCAGATTCGCCGCCGGTTCCGCCTCGGCACCGGGAGTCAGCACCATCGGCGCCGGGCTGGTACGCGGCGCCGACGCCAGCGCCGCGCCGGCTGCCGCCTGGTAGACACCCATGGTGGTCGCGGCCTGCAGCCACATCCGCACGTAGTCGGCCTCGTTGAGCGCGATCGGAATGGTGTTGACCCCAAAGAAATTCGTCGCTACCAACACCCCATGCACCATGTGGTTGGTGGCCAACTCCGCCAACGTGGGCATTGCCGCCAAGGCAGCGGTGTAGGCCGCCGCGGCAACCTCGTGCTGGACCGCCGCTCCTGCGGCATTGATGCCGGCTTGCGTCAACCACGCCAGGTACGGCGCGTGTGCCGCAACATACCGCTCGGCACTCGGTCCCTGCCATGCCCCCGCTTGCACCGCCCCCAGGTGCCCACTGAGTTCTGCTGCCGCCGAAGCGTATTCGGTGCTGAGCGAGGTCCATGCCCCGGCGGCCGCCAACAGCGGCCCCGGTCCAGGACCGGCGCTCAGCATCGCCGAATGCACCTCCGGCGGCGAAGCAATCCAGATGGGCGCGATCACCTTCAGCCGGCCGCGATCCCGTAGGTAGCGGCAGCTGCGGCGTCGCCGGCCAGGTAGCTGGCACCGGATTCGCCCACACCCGCACCGGCGCGACCCAGCTCTTCCACACCCTGGGCGGCGACGACGGAGTGCTCCTCACCCTGGGCACTGAACCCGACCGCGGTCTGTAAGGACACCGGATCAATCGCAGGCGGCACCACCGTGGTGATCAACGGGGCCGCGGCCGCATGCGCCGCCGCCAACCGTGCCGTCAGCGCCTCGACCGCCGCACTGGCCGCGGCCAGCCCCTCGGGAACCACTCGCAATGTCATGACAATCCCTCCTTCTCCTGCGTTTCACTGATCATCACCGGGCCATCCCCTCGATTCCCTCGCTGATCAAGGGATTGACCAACTGCACATAGGTCGGACTATCGCTGTCGCCCAACAAAATCGCCCGTCCGGCGGGCAACCGGCTGAACCGCTGACCGCGGATCTTGCCGCTGTCGGCCGGGTTGCCCGCCAACATCAACGTGGTGGCCTGCAGGTCGTTGAAGCGGCGCAGCAACGGGTTGGTCATCAGGGCGTGCCCGGATCCGGTGGCGCGCCCGGTGACGATCACCCGAAGGCCCAAATCGGCGGCCTGGCTGAGCAATCCGATGAGCGGGGTCCACGGCCGTTGCCCGATGTACGGACCACTCACCGCCGGCGAATCCGGGATCTGGTCGACGTCGTCGATGATCAGGTAGTGCGTGTGGCCCCGGTACGCCCATCGGGACAGCTCGGCCGCCGACAGGCCCGCCGGTGGCCGCCGCGCTTCGATGAGGTTGGCCAGGCCGATCATCGCCGGGGTGATCCGGTCGATGTTGGCGTTGTATTCGTTGTCCGGGAACAGCGGCTCGTCGACGAGATGCAGCCGACGATCCAGCACCGTGAACGCCACTTGGTCAGCCGAAGAGTGCTCGCGGATGGTCCGGATGATGTGCCGCAGCACAGTGGTCTTACCGGACTTGCTGTCGCCGAAGACCATCAGCAACGGGTTATCCGCGAAATCGACCGCGACGGGCGCGAGATCCTCTTCGCGCTGGCCGATGACCACCTGTTCCGGTCCCGGATACAGCACACCGAGGGCGTCGGGCGACAGGTTGGTGGGCAGCAACCGCACCGGCGGCGCGGCCACCCCGGGGTAGCGGGCATTGATCTCGGGAACCTGGTCCAGCCCCGGAGTCGCGATCAGGAAATGCTCTGCGGCCATGGTCAACCCGCGGCCCGGCTGGTCGTGCGGGACGGCGTCCGCCGGACGGCGCAGTGCACCGACCACCCGGACATTGCTGTCGCGCGAGTCGTGCAGCTTGAGCTCGAGGCGCAGCCCGAGGCCGTCCCGCATCGCCAACGGCACCTCCAGCCAGCTCGGGGTGGTGACAATAACGTGGATGCCGTACGCCATCCCCACATTTACTAGCTCAGTCACCTTGGCCAGCAACGGGTTGCGGGTGTTGAACTGGTCGGTGTTGTCACGGCCGAAGGCATAGAGGTTGTCGATGACCAGGAACACCTCGCCGAACCCGTCATCGGGCGCCGAACCATTGCCGTGGCCGTTGCCCCGACCGCTGCCGGGCCGGTCGCGGAACGCCTCTCGCCGCTGGCGTGACAGCAGCAGCTGCTCCAGCTCGCCGAAGGTGCGACGGATACGTTCGGGCTCCAGCGGCGACGCCACGCTGCCGACGTGGGCCAGATCCTCCAGTGCCCGGAGCTGGCCGCCACCGTAGTCCAGGCAGTAGAACGTGACGTCATGGGCGGCGTGCAGGCTGGCCGCCGACATGATAAATGTCTGCAGCGCAGTCGATTTGCCGGATTTCGGACCGCCGTGGATCACCATGTTTCCAGCCGACGACGTGGCGTCGAAGATCAGCGGGTCGCGGCGCATCTCGAACGGCTTGTCGATCTCGCCGAGTGGCCAGCGCCACTGCCGTTGCGGCACACCGGCACGAGCCAGCACCGTCGTCAGCGGGATCGGATCGTCGAGCGGCGGCAGCCACAGCTGCGGCGCCTGCGGCCCGTAACGCGCCAGTTGCTCCCCGATGGTCGCGATCAACTTGCGCGGCGGGCCGGCCGATTCGTCGTCCTCGTCGCCGGATATCACCGTGCCCTGATCCGACTCCACCAGACCCGCGGTGAACAGTTTGGGCTCCGGAGTCGATTGCACGACAAGGGCTTTAGCGGCCTGCGGCGGGTCGTAGATGCCATCGACATAGGTGCTGCGGAATTTGATCGGGGTGGCGCCGGGAGCGGGTACCAAGAAGCCCACTCCCTTGTGCTCTTTGCCCGACTCGATGTGGTAGGCGTCCTCCACACCGATGATCTGACGGGAAACGCTGGGACTGGCGACCTTCAAACCGATGCGGTACGAGGTGTTCTTGTCGATGTCCTTGATCTTGCCGACGTCCAGCGTCTGGGACGCGAACAAGATGTGGATACGGAACGAGCGACCCTTGCGCGCCACGTAGTCGAACAATTCCGCGTACTCGGGGTGATCGGCCAGCATCAGGGTGAACTCGTCGGCGACCACGAACAGCGTGGGAATCGGAGGCAGGTCATGTCCCGCGGCGGCCGCGTTTTCGTATTCGGTCACCGAATTGAAAGCGCTGCCCTGAATTCGGCGGCCGGCTTCGCGCAGCAGCACCTCGCGGCGCGCCACCTCACCACGCAGCGTGTCGGCGAAGCGGTCGGCCAGCGACTTCTTCTCGGCCATGTTGGAGATCACCGCGACGACTTGCGGGAAGTTGCGGAAGCTGTCGGCTCCGGCCTCGCCCTTGAAGTCGGCGTAGATGACGATCAGCCGGTCTGCCGAGTGAGTTGTCAATAGCGACAACAATATCGACATGAGGGTCTGCGATTTCCCGGAACCGGTCATGCCGATCATCAGGCCGTGCGGGCCCATCCCGCCCTCGGCTTCGTCCTTGAGGTCGAAGTACAGCGGCTCGCCGGTCGCGGTGACGCCGATCGGAACCCGCAGTTCGTCGTCGCGGCGGCGCGGTGCCCACAGCGTGGGCACATCCAGTCGTGACGCGTCCGGGATGCCAAGCAGGGTGGTGAAACTGGCGCCGCGGGTACCTGCCGAACGCAACCCGGCGTGAGTTGGGTTGGAGTCCCACCGCGACAGCCGGCGGGCCAGGTGCGCGGCATCGTCGATTCCGAGTTGGTCGGCGGCGTCGATATACGGCTGCCACCCGCCGGTCTGCCAGCGCTCGATCGCGCCGCGCGCGATGCGCAGGATCGGCCGTTCCGGGTCGGAATACTGTTCGCGGTGCGGCGGTTTCGCCGAGCAGTGCACCACGGTGACCCCGGCGCGGCCTACCGCCAGCGTCGAGGCGTCCAGGTCGTAGTCGGCATCGTCGACGATGATCAGCAGGTGCCGCAGCGCGTCGGCCGGCTCGCCGGCGTACGGCGGGCGGTCCAGGAGAGCCGGACCCATCAGAGCGACCAGCGCGTCGGGGTCGGTCGTCAGGTAGCGGGCCGGGCCCACACCGTCCAGCTGGCCGGGAATGTCGACGTGCGGCAACCACTTCAGCCAGGACCAGTCGCGGCTCTCCAGACCGCGGGTGGCCAGCGCCACCCCGAGCACGGTCGGATCGTGCCAGGTCACCGCTTGGCCTATCCAGGCGCGCAACGCGGCGCGGACCTCCGCGGGGTCCCCCAGAACGGTGATCCGGGAGACCTTGGTCAAATCGATTCCGGTCGGCACGTCGCGGACGGTGCGCTGGGCGTCCAGCAGGCTGCGTAATGCACTGTGCGCCACTGGTTCCAGGTCGACCTCGTCGGCGGTGTCCTGGACCCGCAGCGGAGCCGCCAGGGGCGCCGAGTGCCGTCCGGCCCGCAACACCAGAAAGTCGGGGTCGTGCGGATCACGCTCCCACTGCCGGCGTGAGCCCGGCACGGCTCCCAGTTCCGTGGGATCGGGGTGGGACCACTCCGCCGCCGCGCGTTGCTCCGCGGCCTGGGTGCGGATGTTGTCCCGCACCACCGAGAGATACCGCAGATAGTCGGCCCGCTCGGCGTCGACCTCTTCGGTGCGCATCTTCTTGTCGTTGCCGCGGTACAACCCCGTGGCGGCCAGCAGCAGCACGAACGGAAAGAACAAGGTCTGCGGGGAGATCAGCCGCATCCCGGTGGCGACCAGCGCGACGATCATGCCGACGATCAGGATCACGATCAGATACGGCATGGCGCGGCGCAGGAACGAGGGCGGAATCACTCGCGGCAGTTCGGGAGGCGCCTCGATGGTGATGGTGCCCTTGCGAGTGCTCGGAGGTGGCAGCCGCCGGCGGGCCTCGAAAATCAGTCTGCTCATCGGTGCGACCCCTCGGCCTGTTGTGCTTCAGCGGCGCGGCCGGGCCTGGTATCGGGCGCCAGGCCGTCGTGTGCCAGCAGCGCGTCGGCGCGCGAGAGCGTCGGCCCGTTCGCGAAGAGCGACAGGATCGACCATGGGATGCCGAGCGGCGGGTTGTTCAGGCCAAGGGCCTCAATGGTTTTGGATCGTCCGCCACTGCCGTTGCCCACCTCGGTGTCGATGCCGTAGCGCACCCCCGTGTCGGACACCCAGAACAGTGAGCCGGTGGGTGGTGCGGCGGTACCGCCGCCGACGGTCTGGGTGAAGTAGCCGGTACCGGGCGCCAGGGCGACCTGCGTCGCGGCACCCGCGGCACCGGGCGCGCCGGCGGTGACCAGTGGGACGGTCTGTACTCCCTCAGGCACCGGCAGCACCGAACCGGACAGCAGACGCAGCGCGCTGGTGGCGGCGCCGGCGGGTTTGCTCCAGTACGCACATGTGACCGGATCGTGCGCAGCGTCGACCAGCGTGACCCGCTGGGCGGGATAGCGTGCGGTGTCCAGCATCCGCGACACCGGCAACTTCGCGACCTGGTCCGCACCGAGTCGCGGTGGCTGCTGCAGGCCATAGGAATTGGCATTACGCAGGAACGCGGCGAGCACCGGCGAGATCGGCTGCAGACCGTCCGGCAACACCGCGTAGTAGGTGTCGGAGGAGTGTTGCTCCAAGCTGTAGGCGACGACCACCGCGCCGATCGGGGCCGGTACCGGGAAGTTTGCCGGATTGCCGGCGTTC
The DNA here is from genome assembly GCF_059812725.1 of Mycobacterium sp. NGS41. Taxonomy (NCBI): domain Bacteria; kingdom Bacillati; phylum Actinomycetota; class Actinomycetes; order Mycobacteriales; family Mycobacteriaceae; genus Mycobacterium; species Mycobacterium sp. NGS41. Next base: position 74,347 of record NZ_JCALDF010000022.1, on the reverse strand, counting down.
GGGATGGGCGGGGCGGCCAGCGGCGGTGCCTCCGGTATGGCGTTGAACAGCCCCGGGGCGATGGGCCGCGGTGCGGGCAGGTTGGTGCCGAGACCCAGCGCGTTGGTCACTGCGTGGTCGGCCACGTCGATCCGGCTACGCTTGCCCTCCCACAGCAGCCAGGTGCCGTCGCCGTTGTCGACCAACACCACCTGCTCGGCGGTCAGGGCGCCCGCTCGCGCACCCTGGCTGTCGGGTGGGCCGGCGATCACCGTGACGCCGGTGCTGTGGCCGGCGCGTCCGCCCTGCATGGGTCCGCTGATGGTGTCGCACACCGTCCAGTTCGCGTCATGTGCGGTGCTCTGCACGATCCGCTCCGGTGCTCCCGGGATGCCGATCAGGTTGCCGCGCGGAAGGCGGTCCAGTTCAGTGCTTTTCACCGTCGTGGGGTTGTCCGGCTTACCGGCGATCAGCCGCGCCGAGGTCAGATTCAGCACAGGATGCAGGCGCTCGCCGACCCGCACGTAGAGCGCTGCGGTGGAGCGATCCGCGAGGATGGTGTTGTTGCCCACCTGACCGTTGGGCCGGATCAGGGAGAAAACGAAGCAGGCCCCCAGACCGGTGATCAGGATCAGCGCCCCCATCAGCACCGCACGCGACTGGGTCCGGAGCGGGTCGACGAGCATCCGGGTGTCGTGCAAAGCGATTCCGGAGGCGATCCGGCGCATCACGAACCGCCATCCGCTCACCTGGTGGCGGGTGACGAAGCCGCGGCGGTAGACCACCGCGTCCGGGTTTTCGTTGACCGGGGTGCGGGAGGCAAACGAGCGCCGGGCTCCGTCGCCTTCCGAATCCCAGTCCCGGTCCGATTCGCGGCCCGTCATGCCGGCACCGAAAGCCCGAGACCACGCAGCAGCGGGTCTACCGACTTGGCCACGTCCTCGGCGGTGACGGTCATCAGTTCCTCGTCACTGAACTCACCGGTTCCGGCATTTTCGGAGTGGTCCAGCCGGTATTCACGTTCTTCTTCCGAGCGTTCGACGATGTTCCGGACGAACCGGCCGTTGCCCGCGATGTCGAGGCTGCGTCGCGAAATGCCGTTCGCGTCGGGTGTCGACGATTGGGCCAACTTGGAGAACAACGCCTCCATATTCTCCAGCGCGGCCTCTTCGAAGACGCTGTCGCGCTGCTCGGCCATCTTGTGTGCGATCTCGACCAACTCGGGCGACGAGTACGACGGAAAGTCGATGTTGCGGGTGAAGCGCGAGCGCAAACCCTCGTTCGTGTCCAGGAACTTGTCCAGGTCGGCGCGATACCCGGCGATGATGACTACCAAGCGGTCGCGGTCGTTTTCCATGCGGGCCAGCAAGGTGTCGATGGCTACCAGCCCGAAGTCGTTCTTGGCTCCGGTGGCCACCAGGGCATAGGCCTCGTCGAGGAACAGCACCCCGTCCAGTGCGCTGTCGATGATCGCGTTGGTCTTGGCCTCGGTCTCGCCGATGTGCTGACCGATCAGGTCGGCGCGATGGACTTCTCTGATGTTCTCTCGCTTCAACAGGCCCAGGCCGCAATAGATTTTGGCGACGACGCGGGCGATGGTGGTCTTGCCGGTCCCGGGCGGTCCGGCGAAGACCAGGTGGTGGGCGCGCTGGGCAACCGTCAGCCCGCGCTGCTTTCGGACCAGTTCCATGGCCACCGAACTCTTCAGCCGCGACACCTGGTTTTTGACTTCTTCCAAGCCGATGAATTCCGCGAGCTGGCATTCGGCCTCGTGGAGCAGTACGGCCTTGCGTTCGTGAGCCGCGGGGTCGACGAAGTCGTCGGCGCTCGGCTCGGTGGCGGGATCCCACGGATCGGTGCGGGCGTCGATCCGGGCCGCGGTGGTGGTCACGATCCCGAAGCTGGTGTCCGTCAGGGCCTGCTCGACCTGCTCGTTCTCCGGGTGGGCGGCGTACAGGTCTTGAAGAACCTCGCTGGCCGACTCCTCGTCGACATGCGCACGCAGCACCAGCGCTTTCGCCAGCGCGCCATCGACCGCCGCAACCGGGACGGGGCCGTCGGGCTCCTCGAGATACGACAACGCCGGGGCAAACATGCCCAGCCGGGCCAGCGCGGTACCCAGAGTGATCTTGGCCGCGTGTGAAAAAGCCGCGTCGAGAGCGGGGTCGTTGACGATCGGCGTCAGCAGCTTGACGACATCCGACCAGCGCTCGGTGCGGTAGTTGAGCACGACCGTGGCCCAACGGGCTTCCCGCCAGCTCGGGCGACGCTCGGTAACCTCGCTGATCAGCTGGTTAGCCTCGGCGTACTCTCCCGCCGATATCAGCGCCGCCGCGTACGCGAGGTGAAAATCGTCGGGTCCGGTGGCACGGAACTGCAGATACATTCCGGTGTCGTAGCGGAAGCCCAGGATCCCCGGTGCCAATTCCACTTGGCGTTGCAGCACGCCTGCGGTGGGCGCGGTCCGCGAAACGGCTTCCAGCACTCGCAGTGACACGTCACCCGACGCGGCTAGGCCGGTCCACGCATCGCACTGCTCATGAGCGATACGGGTGAGTGCGGTGAAACCCGACCGAGCGGCGTCCAGGTCGGCCGGCCGCTGACGTTCATAGATCGTTATGCCGAGCGCGCGGCAGCAAGTAGCGAACCTGCTGACGACGTCGCCGTCGACCCGAGAAATGCCTGGCTGAGCGGCAAGCACGCCAGTGTCACCGCGTTCCACGGCCGCTTCGTCTCCCGTATGTTGTGTTACCTAACCTAACCCGCCTGAAGTTAGCATTACCTAAGCTGGTTGTCGAGGCGCGGGGTCCCTGTCGCCTCACTGCTCGTCTCCCGCGCTTGCCCTGCTGGCCAGGGTGTTTCGGACGGTCACCAGGCTTCCCCTTTGTCCCCTACTCTCGCTAGCCCACACGGGCCGTTAACCGGTCAACTTAATGAAAACGATTTTCAGTATCAACTGCGTTTAGTCTTGCATGCCCCTATAGGAGTCGGATTCATCGGCATCCGAGTTCCAGCCGCCGGGCAGCATCGGGACGGTCGGGCCGCCGTCGAAGGTATCGCGGGCCAGCGTGGCCAATCCCCCGGGCCTCCGCGCACCGGCCGTGGCCGCCGTGCCGGCGAAACCGAGCGTTCCCGCCGCCCGATCAGAGGCCGTGGGCTGCGCATCCGAATCCAGATCCAGGAATTCGAAACGGTAACCCCGATCTACCTGCGACGCCGGTCGTTTGCTTCGCCGCGCCCGTTCCTGCTCCGCAGGCGTTGCTGCCGCGGCGGCCGGCGCGTCGGCTGCCGCGGATGCCGCGCGCCGCGCTTTGCCACGCGCGCTCAACTCCGACTCAGACCCGAAGGCGCCGACCAGGTACGGATAGACGCCGCTTTGCGCGCCGATGACGCCGTGCGCGCCGATCACGCCTTCGGTGCCCAAGGTCGGGGGCACTGACGGCGTGGGCGGTGGCGGCGGGGCGGCGGGCGTCGATCCCACGGGAGTCGAGGCGGGCGACGGTGCGGGGCTGACGGTGGAGGGCGTCGGGGCGGTCGGCACACTGGGCACGTCGGCGACGGGAATCGGCGGGGTTGTGACCGGAACCGGCGCGGGCACCGGCGTCATGGCCGCAAGACCGGCCAAGGTCGTGACAGCCGCCGTTCCACCCGCCGCTGCCGCGGGCACGAGTCCCAGGGGCGCGGTCAACCCGAGGGTGTAGATCGGATTGCTGAGAGCAAAGCCGATCAGTCCCGCCGGGTTGTAAAGGATGAGCCAAATCAAATACATAGTGCGGTGTACGACGAACTGGACCCCGAGCAGAATGATCGCCTCGATCAGTTGCACGGGGTTTCCCGCGTAATTGGCCAGCATGGCTTCAGCGCGCGGGATGAACGTCGCCAGACTCGGCTGCATCCCTTGAAAGGAAGTTGGCGAAAACGGGTTGAATTGCGGTGGGAATATGTCTTGGAACAACTGGCTCCAGGTTGTAGGCAGGGTGGTGTTCATGCCGGGCATGTTTCCCATGCCCCCGGAGCCCATGCCGCCTGACCCCATGCCCGAGCCGGAGCCCATACCCGAGCCGGAGCCGGAATTCATGCCCGAACCGGAATCCATGTTCGATTTCACGATTTGGGGCGCCATTTGGGATTGTGTCGACTGCGGCGACGGAGTTACCGCAGCGGTTGACACCATCTGATATGTGCTCATCGTGGTGGCCGCCTGAACCCACATCCGGACATAGTCAGCCTCATTGAGAGCGATCGGGATGGTGTTGATCCCGAAGAAATTGGTCGCGACCAGCACCGCGTGGATGGCGTGGTTGGCGGCCAACTCAGCCAAGGTCGGCATGGCGGCCAGAGCCGTTGCATAGGCCGTCGCGGCGACCTCCTGCCTTACGGCCATTTCGGCGCTGTTCGCACTGTTTTGCAACAGCCAGGCTATATACGGCGTATTGGCGGCGACATACGATTCCGCGCTGGGTCCCTGCCACGCGCCGATTTGCACCGCCGCGACAAGCGCGCTGAGTTCTTCGGCCACCTCGGCATATTCGATACCGAGCGAATTCCATGCCGCGGCAGCGGCCAGCAGCGGACCGGGTCCTGGTCCGGTACTCAACAATGTCGAACTGACCTCAGGCGGAAGCGCCATCCAGACCGGTGCCGTCATCGTCGTGCCCCCGTTCGCGACATCATTCCGGGAAAACCTGCTCGCCCTCAGAGGCTTTTGGGCGGGCCAGTTCGAGCCGGCCGGTGGTCACGCCGCGCGGTGACGCGGCCAGTGCACTGCAAATCCGGCTGAGCCGCGTAGTGGGCTGATCAGCGGCTGCCTCTGTTTGGGAGTTTAATGTCCGTATAATCGGAATTAACTGTGAGTTACCTCCGCATTTGCGGTTAATCCTTTGTATGGTTCACAGTTGCGCAGGTAGACGATCCTGGGGCCGCTCTGCTCGCACCGGCGCCGGTGGCCGCGCGCGTACTGTCGATTGCGTGCGTAATGAAGGCGATACCTGGGACATCACGACGAGTGTCGGCGCGACGGCTTTGTTCGTGGCGACCGCGCGAGCGCTGGAAGCGCAGAAGCCCGACCCACTGGCCGTCGATCCTTATGCGGAGCTGTTCTGTCGTGCCGTTGGCGGTCCGGCCGCCGACGTTCTCGACGGCAAGGTCCACGACCACGAACTCAAGACGACCGACTTCGGCGAGCATTTCGTCAACTTCCAGGGTGCTCGCACCAAGTATTTCGACGACTATTTCCGCCGAGCCGCCGACGCCGGGGTACGACAGGTGGTCCTGCTGGCGGCGGGGCTGGATTCCCGCGCCTACCGGCTCGCGTGGCCGGACGGGACCACGATCTTCGAGTTGGACCGCCCCCAGGTCCTCGATTTCAAGCGCGAGGTGCTCACCGAACACGGCGCACAACCGCGCGCCGAGCGCCGCGAGATCGCCGTCGACCTTCGGGACGACTGGCCACAAGCTCTGCGGGACAACGGTTTTGACGCAGCCAAGCCGTCGGCGTGGATCGCCGAGGGTCTGCTGATCTATCTCCCCACCGAGGCGCAGGAGCAGCTTTTCACCGGCATCGACACGTTGGCCGCGCCGGGCAGTCACGTCGCGGTCGAGGACGGCGCCCCGTTCGATCCGGAAGAATTCGAGACCAAGGTAGAAGAGGAGCGCGCCGCCGTCGCCGAAGGCGACGACCGCGTGTTCTTTCAGCTGGTCTACAACGAGCAGCACGCTCCGGCCACCGAATGGCTAGCCCAGCACGGTTGGAATGCGGTCGGTACTCCGTTGGCCGATTACCTGCACTCAGTCGGCCGGCCGGTGCCGGGACCGGATATCGATGCCGGACCGATGGTCGCGCGTAACACCCTGGTCAGCGCCGTCAAAGCCTGATCGGATCTTTTGGTTGGGCGGTGTCCTGAATTATGTTGGCGGCTGTGGACTGTGACATCGCCCGCGAGGCGCTGTCCGCGCGGCTGGATGGTGAGCGTGAACCCGTGCCTTCGGCTCGTGTCGACGAGCATCTCGCGTCGTGCCCGCAATGCCGGGCGTGGTACGCCGATGCGCAAGGTTGGACGCTGCAACTGCGCAGCATGGCCGCCGACCGGGGACATCGTCTCGCCAATGCCACATCGCGCGGGCCGGTAAGCGACGACCACTGGGTGAAATGGGTCCGGTCGCATTGGGCGCGAGCGGCCCTGGCGGTGGTCGGCGTTATTCAAATCGCGCTGGCCGTCGCGCAGATCGCCGGCGTCGACTTCGGCATGGTGGCGACCCACGGGACCGCGCACGGCGCCATGAGCGGCGAGCATCTGCTCAACGAGTCCACCGCGTGGTCGTTGGCGCTGGGCGCCGGAATGGTGGTTGCGACGGTGTGGCGGGCAACGCTGCCGGGCCTGGCCTGCATCCTGGCCGGTTTCACCGTGGTGTTGTCCTGCTATGTGATCAGCGATGGCCTGTCAGATCAGGTCACCGGTGTTCGATTGCTGAGTCATCTTCCGGTGGTGGTCGCCACCGTGCTGGCCCTGTTGCTATGGCGTCGCGGCGGGCCGGATACGCCGTCGTCGAACGCCCGGATGGACGACATCGTCTTGCCGGACAACGCGACTCGGGGACGGCGACGCGGGCATCTGCGGTCGGCCAACGACTCTGCGGCCTGACCGAACCGGCCCGCGGCCCCTTTGCGCCCAAAGTGAAACTGTCGTGAAAAAACGGCGAAAACCTCGCGACAGTTTCACGCTCGGCGAGCGAGCGAACGACCGTCGGCCTACTGAAACTTGCGCAACCGCAGGCTGTTCGACACCACGAACAGCGACGACGACGCCATCGCAGCGCTGGCGATCAGCGGATTGAGCAGACCCGATGCGGCGATCGGTATGGCGATCAGGTTGTAGCCGAACGCCCAGAACATATTCACCCAGATGGTGCGGATGGTCGCGTGGGCCAAGTCGAGAGCTTGTGGGACCAAGTCCAGGCTGTCGCGAACCAAGACCACATCGGCCGCGCTTATCGCCACGTCGGTGCCGCGGCCGATCGCCAGACCCAGATCGGCGCACGCCAATGCCGGTCCGTCGTTGATTCCGTCACCGACCATCGCGACCACGCGCCCGCGGTCGCGGAGTTGTTCGATGACGTCGACCTTCCCCTCGGGAAGCAGCTCGGCGATCACCTCGTCGATACCGACCTGAGTCGCGATCGTCTGCGCGTTGGCGGCGTTGCCACCCGTGAGGAGCACCGCGCTCAGCCCACGTTCGTGCAGCGTGGCCACGGCGCCCGCAGCGGACTCCTTCACCACGTCGGCAACCGCGAAGGCGCCGCATAACTGATCGTCGACCGAGACGAAAACCACTGTGTCTCCACGTGTTTCGCAGGCAACGCGGGCGGCGACCAGCTCCGCTCCCACGGTCCCGGCCCTCGCGACCCACGCCGGCCTGCCCACCTTTACCCGGCGTCCGTCGACCGTTCCCAGCACGCCGCTTCCCGGGACAGCGTGGAAGTCTGCGACCGGAAGCGTCCCCTTGCACCCAAGATCAGCGGCGGCGATGGCCAGGCCCACCGGGTGTTCCGACGCGGATTCCACCGCTGCCGCCCAGGTGAGTATGTCGCCACGGTCCCAGCCCGCCGCGGTGGTCACCGAGGTCAGGGTGAGACGACCCGTCGTCAACGTGCCGGTTTTGTCGAATGCGACGGTGTCGATCCTGCGGCTGGCTTCCAGCGCGGCCTGGCCCTTGAAGAAGATGCCCAGTTGGGCTCCCTTGCCGGAGGCCACCATCAATGCGGTTGGTGTCGCCAGTCCCAGGGCGCATGGGCAGGCGACCAGCAGCACGGACAGGGCCGCGGACACGGTGTGATCGGCGCTGCCCCCGGCGATCAGCCAGGCCGCGGCAGTGACCGCCGCGATCGCCAGCACCGCGGGCACAAACACCCCGGCAACGCGATCGGCCAAGCGCTGGGCAGCAGCCCGGCCTGTCTGTGCCTCTGCCACCAGCCGCACCATGCCGGCGAACTGGGTGTCGGGGCCGACGGCGGCGGCCTCGACGACCAGCCGGCCGTTGAGGGCGACCGTGCCGCCGATCACGCTGCTGCCCGGACGGGCCTGCACGGGGCCAGGTTCGCCGGTCATCGCGCTCATGTCGATCGCGGCTTCGCCCTCGACCACCAGCCCGTCTGCGGCAATGCGCTGCCCCGGACGCACCACGAACCGCTGCTGCTCGGTGAGTTCGTCGGCGGGGATCACCAACTCGGCTCCGTCGGGCAGGAGTACCGAGACCTCCGCGACGCGCAGGGCCGCCAGTGCCCGCAGCGCTTCTCCCGCCTTGGATTCGGCTCGTGCTTCGAAGTAGCGGCCGGCGAGGACAAACACGGTGACACCCGCGGCGACCCCCAAGTAGAGCGAGTCGCCGCGCATGATCGCCCGCCAGACACCCTCGTCTGGGTGGGCATTGCTCTTGAAGAAAATCCGGTAGAGCGACCACAGGGTGGCCGCGATGATCCCGATGGAGACCAGCGTTTCCATGCTGGCGTTGCCGTGGCGCAAGTTCTTGGCGGCGACCGTGTGGAACGGCCATGCCGCCCAGACGACGATCGGAGCGGCCAGGACGACAAGCAGCCATCCCCATCCGGCGAACCGGGTGTGCGGGGACAGGGCGAACAGCACCGACAGACCGGCCAGCGGGGTGAACAACGTCGCGGCGAACACGAGCCGGCGCAACAGGTCACGCGCACGCTCGGCCGCGGGATCATCGGTTGACGGCGCCTGTGGGCGGCGTGGTCGCGCCCGATAACCGGCTTGTGCCACGATCGCGCACAACGATTCGACGCTGACGGTGTCCGCAGTATCGATGGTGGCCGTGCGGGTCGCGAAATTGACCGACGCGCGGACCCCGTCGACGTTGTTGAGCGCGCGATGCACCGTGCCGGCGCATGCCGCACACGTCATGCCCAGGACTTCCAGCTCGACGGGATGCGCCCGCGAGCTTTCTGGATCGTGTGCGATAGCTGACGTCACTGGCCTTCTCCAACGCGCGGCTGACGACATTCGCCGTCAGGGCCGGCGCGTGGGGTCCAAATTACCTCGTTGGGCTTCGTCGCTGTTCGGGAACTTTTCCGGCCGGTCAGCGACTACTTTTGAGTATCCTCTGAATTTTTAAGGAGTTTTGGTTGGCGCTTCGGCTCGAGCCCGGCGGCCCACTATGACGGCTCCGCTGTGGATGGCTTCGCCGCCTGAGGTCCATTCGGCCCTGCTCAGCAGCGGTCCGGGGCCGGGCGCCCTGCTGGCCGCGGCCGGCGCGTGGAGTTCGTTGAGCGCCACCTACGCCACTGTTGCCGCAGAGCTGTCCGCGCTACTCGAGGCGGTGGAAGCGGGGGCCTGGGAAGGGCCTAGTGCCGCGCAATACGTCGCCGCCCATCTGCCGTACCTGGCATGGCTGTTGCAGGCCAGCGTCAACAGCGCGGGTATGGCCGTGCAGCACGAGACGGCGGCCACGGCCTATATCACCGCGTTGGCGGCCATGCCGACGCTGCCCGAGCTGGCCGCCAACCACGCCATCCACACGGTGCTGGTGGCCACCAATTTCTTCGGAGTCAACACCATCCCGATCGCACTCAACGAGGCCGACTATGTGCGGATGTGGATTCAGGCGGCCACCACGATGACCACCTATCAGGCGGTCTCCGGCGCCGCGGTGGCATCGGCACCGCAAACCAGCCCGGCCCCCCAGATCATGCACGCCGACGACGACGGCAGCGACGACGGTGACGGCGGAATCATCGACAACGACGGCGGTAACCCGCACGAGGCCAGTTGGTGGGTGAACCGGGTCACCGAGGTCACCAACACGCTGGGCAGGGACATCAAGGAATTCCCGGAAGACCCAGCGGCGGCGCTACAGGACATAACGAGTGACGTCCCGGCGTTGATGGCCGACGAAGCCGGACATTTGCTCGAAGCTATCCAGGCGTTCGCCCCGGGAATACAGAGCGTGTCGCTCAGCCCGTTACTCCTGTTCAGCCCCGGATTCCTGGTTAGCGGTTTCGGCGGGCTTACCGCGTTGACCGCCGTACAGGCCGCCCCGGTCACGGCGGAGGCTCCGCCTGCGCCCGATGTTTCCAATCTGCCCGTGACTACTTCCTCCCCGGTCGCGGCCACGGCGACGGCCCCGTCCCTCGGCACGTCCCCGACCTCGACCTCGGCCCCCAGTACGGCACCAACCGTCACGACGACCGCTGCGACCGCAGCCCCGCCGGCCGCAGGCCCCCCGTTCCCGCCCTATCCCTATTTGGTGGGCGGTCCGTTCATGGGGGCCAGCACGGGGATGGGCACCGGCGCACAGCGAAAGGCGCCCGAGCCCGATATCGCGGCGGCCGCGGCCCAGTCCGGCGCCTCGGCGCGGGATAAGGACAGAGCCCGTCGGCGCCGCCGAGCCGCGATGAACGATCACCACCCACTTCGAGGTCACCGATACGAGTTCATGGACCTCGACCCGGATGCCGAAACCGAGCCACCCACTTCGACGGCATCCGACCGAAGCGGGGGAACGCTGGGTTTCTCGGGAACGACATCCAAGGCCGACGGCATCGCGGCTGCGGGTTTGACCACATTGGCCGGCGATGAGTTCGGCGGCGGCCCGTCGGTGCCCATGGTGCCGGGCACGTGGGAGCCCGATCCGGACTGACGCTATTCGGTTGCGTCCGGATCCCAGCTGCCGGGCAACATCGGCACCGACGGACCACCACCGAAACCGTCATCGGCCAGCGCGGTCAATCCGGCCGGCTGCGGGGCCATGTCCCGACGCATCGTGCCCGCAAACCCCGCCGGTCCCGCGCCCTGGTCTGACGCCGAGGCGCCTGAGTCGGGTGGCGAGCTTCCCAGATCGGAATCCAGGTCCATGTACTCGTCGCGATGGGCGCGTTCCCCGACCGCCGTCCTGCGGCGCCGACGGGCCCGCGCCTGCGCACGTGCTGCCGCCTCCGCGGCCGCTGCGGCCGCCGCGGCCGCGGAATCGGAGGCCGTCTCCTCGGCCTTGGCGCGGGTAGACATCCCCGAACCGAAGCCGATCCCCGGGCCGCCGCCGATCAGATAGGGCGGAAAGCCCGCGACGCCGGTTGCCGCCGGAGCGGGTGCGGGGGCCGAGGCAACGGTGGCGGACGGGGAGGGCGGGGCCGGCGCGGTGGCGGTTGCCGACGCGGCGACGGCCGGGGCGGTCCCGGTGGTCGGGGCCACTATCGGTGGCGGCGATCCGGGCGCCGGCGCCGGGGCGACGACCGGCACTGGGGTGGGCTGGAGGCCGGCCAAGCCGGCCAAGCTTGCGAAGCCGGCCACCGCGCCCACGTTGGCCGCGGCGATACCCAGCGCAACGCCGAGCAACTGCGGGCCCAGGAAGGGCGCGAGTTGGGCGAGGTGAGTCGGCCAGTCGAGCAGTATGAGTTCGACGAGGAACTGGATTGCCGCCGCCGGATTTTCCTGCAACAAGGTGACGAACTGCTGCAAGTCCTGGAACAGCTCGAGCGCTCGAGCCACCCACCACATCGGGTCTAACGGGTTCGTGTACGAGTCGAAAGGCAGTCCGTTGAGGGTGCCTTCCGCGGGGTTCCAATCCACCCGCCCGCCGGTGATGGAACGGAGGAGGTTGGCGACGGCGTCGTTTAACGGGCTCTCGAACCCGTGGTCGTGATCGTCGCCGGAATCCAGGGTTTGCGCGTCGGATTTCAGGATCTGCGGCGCCGAAGCGGTATTAGGCGTGGCGGCCACGGCCGCGTCGGACACCGCTTCGTAAGTGGCCATCGTGGTGGCCGCCTGTATCCACATCCGCACATAGTCGGCCTCGTTGAGCGCTATCGGAATCGTATTGATCCCAAAGAAATTGGTGGCCACCAACACTCCGTGGATGGCGTGGTTGGCGGCCAGCTCGGGCAATGTCGGCATGGCCACCAGCGCGGCGGTGTAGGCCGCAGCCACGGTCTCATGCCGGGCCGCGGCTGCTGCGCTGTTCGCGGCGGCCTGCACCAGCCACGCCAGGTAGGGCACGTGCGCGGCCACGTACTGCCCGGCGGTGGGGCCCTCCCAGGCCCCGGTTTGCACGGCACCCAGCAACGCGACCAGCTCGTCTGCCACCGAGGTGTATTCGGTGCTCAGCGAGGACCAGGCCGCCGCTGCCGACAGCAACGGGCCCGGCCCCGGGCCACTGCTGAGCAGCGCCGAATGCACCTCGGGCGGCGCGGCCATCCACACCGGCGCCGTCACCGGACACCACAGCACACGACGCGCAATGTCACGACAGATACTCCTCGGGCTGGAGAGCTTTACCAGCCCGAAAGCTTAATGAATATGATTGTCGTTTTCAATGCCGCCGAGCGGCGATTGGCTCGCCGCGGGCGTCAGACCAGCGGGCGGCCCTTGCGGATCCGCCGGTCCAAGTCCCAGAGCATCAGGTTGAACGGGAACTCCCGGAGAATGCGCGGCAGCACGCTGTTGACCGCCCCGATCACCGTCATCAGCCGATCGAAACGCCGCTGCTTGGCAGCGTCCCAAGGCAACCCCATCTCGTCGCGGAATCGCTGAGGCAGAAAGCCGGTGGTGATCAGCAGATTGAAGCCTTCGGACAGCTCACGCAGCCGGCGTGGCATGCGCACGCCCCGGATCCGGGACACGGCAATGGGATAGAGGAATTCGCGCACGGTGTCGTCGATGTGCACCTTTTCCAGCGACTCCTGCCAGTACTTGTCGAAGGCGGCCCGGTCCGCCGGCCACATTTCCGGTGGCACCTGCAACGTGGTACCGATCGACATGCCCTCGCGGTACATGCGGTCGGCTTCCTCGTCGTCCGGCTCACCGACGAAGGTGCGGTAGATATCGACGCCGCCCTTGTAGATACACGCCGCAACCCACAGCTGGAGTTCTGGGTCAAAGGCGTTGTAGGACACCGGGCTATCGGGTGTGGAGTAGACCTCCGCGTGCGCGCGGTTCACGGCGCGACGGAAGGCAGCCTTCTGTGCGTCGGTGCCGGCATTGGCCACCGAGATGTAGGTGAAGGTGGTGCGTGCGCGCTTGATGGGATGACGGTCGATGCGACCGCTCTCGACACGGCTCTCAGCCACCCCGTGGCCGACGCCGGGACGTGCCAGCTCCATGATCACGTTGGCCGGCCCGGCCAGCAGCGCCACGCCCATCAAGCCGTAGTCGCGAGCAATCCGTCGCCGACGTCCGGGCCGCTGTGGGCGGGGTGGGTCGGATATCGGGCGCTCGACATGGGGAATCGGCTGCTGCACCGTCTCTTGCATCGCCATCGCTGCACTCCTGCCGCGGTACCCCGCTAATTGTGAGAACGCTTGTTTCCTGATTTTGGCGGTACCCTGCTCTGGTGTCAAGGTGGTGTCGGTGACTCCCAGCGCGCGGCCCTACCGCGGCGTCGACGCCGCCGAGCGGCTGGCCGAGCGCCGCGGCCGGCTGCTGAACGCGGGCTTGGACCTGTTGGGCTCCGACCGGCCGGACCTTGCCGCCCTGACCGTGCGGGGCATCTGTCGACGGGCCGGCCTGGCATCCCGCTACTTCTACGAAAGCTTCACCGATAAGGACGAATTCGTCTGCGGTGTCTTCGACTGGGTATTCGCCGACCTGGCCGCTACCACCCAGGCCGCGGTAGCCGCGGTCCCGGCCGACGAGCAGGCCCGTGCCGGGATGGCCAACGTGGTGCGGACCATCACCAATGACGCTCGCGTCGGGCGCCTGCTGTTCAGCACCCGGCTTGCCAACGCCGTCGTGGTGCGCAAGCGCGCCGAATCCAGCGCTCTGTTCGCGGCGCTCTCCGGTCAGTACGCCGTCGATTCGCTGCGGGCACCGGCAAACGACCACGTCAAAGCGGCGGCGAACTTTGCGGTCGGCGGCGTCGCGCAGACCATCAGCGCCTGGCTGGCCAACGACGTGCACATGGAGGAAGACCAGCTGGTCGACCTACTGGCGGCGTTGCTCGAAGAACTCACCGAGCCGACCTTGTACCGCGTCATGGAAACAGCGGCAACTGCCAAAGGCGCATCCCAGGCTTGAGCAGATAGAGACGCATCATCGTGATCCGCATGATGCGTTGCGCACTGGTGATCAGGAAGATCGCTATCGGCACCTCGATCAACAGCGCGGTTACCAATGACAACCAGAGGTCAGCAGGTCCCGCCGTCATGAGGTCGAACCACGCATCGCAGATCAGCAGAACGCCGGAAGTGAACGCCGCCAGCAGCAGCAATTGGCGGCGCAGGTAGCCCAGCACGGCCGTCGCCAACATGAACGCCACCAACAGCACGTCGAAGCCGACCCAGGTCACATCCCAGTTGTGGGCGACGTACTTCTGCGGCAGCGTTAGGGACAGATATGCAATCCAGGGAATCAGCGCGATCGAGCCACCGACCAGCAGGCCCAACCGGATTCGCCGTACCCGCACCAGAAACTCCGGGTCGACCAGCTCGTTGAGCGGCTTCTCCAGCCGGCGAATCAGCTCTCGTCGCTGCGCGGCCGTCAGCGCCGCGATCTGACTGTCAGTCAAGATGCCGTCGGTCATCACGGGCTAGCGCCCCACAGCCACCGGAGGCCGTCGGTCGGCGGCCGTCTTGGGCACCGTCGTCGTATCACTCTCGGTGAATTCCTTTACCCAGCAGGCGAATTCCAGTGTGACGCCGTCGGGGTCCTGGAAGTAGAACGAGCGAACGTAGACGCCGGGATGCACCGTGGCCGACACTTGCATCGCGCTCTCGTCGTGGTTGAGCACTGGCCCGACGCGCACGCCTTTGTCTTTGAGCCGCTGCCGGTAGGCGTCGAACTTCTCGGCCGGTACGTGAAATGCCAGGTGGTTCATGGTGCTCACCGCGCTGGTGATGTCACCGATGCCGGGGATGGCTCCCGGTGACGAGATGCCTGGTACCCGATCGGGCGCGTCGGCGAACCAGAAGAAAGCGACGCAGTCGCCATTACCGGCGTCGAAGAAGAAGTGCTGGCCCTGGCCACCGGGCAGATCAAGCGACTTGATCAGCGGCATCCCGAGGATGTTGGTGTAGAAGTCGACGGTGCGCGCCATGTCCGAACACACCAGCGCGACGTGATTGATTCCGCCGAGCTCGAACTCGGTGTTGGTGTTGTGCGGCTTGATCATTCTGCGGCTCCATCGTCCCCGGTTCCGGCGCTGGCCAAGATCCGTAACTGAATCTAACATCAGATTCAGTTTCACTCCAGGAGGTGCAGGTGTCGACCGCGTTTCAAGGCGGGCCCCCCGCGCAATTCCCGACCCACCGTGGCCGGCGCACCCAGGCCGCGATCGACGCCGCCGCGCGAACCGTCGTCGCGCGCAAGGGAATCCTGGCGACGACCATCGCCGACATCGCTGCCGAAGCCGGCCGCTCGGCGGCGTCCTTCTACAACTACTACGACTCCAAGGAGGCGATGGTCCGCCAGTGGGCGCTGCGCTTCCGCGACGAGGCCAACCAGCGGGCGCTCACCGTCACCCGGCACGGGCTGTCCAACCGCGAGCGTGCTCACGAGGCCGCTGCCGCGCACTGGCACACCTACCGCAACCGGCTCGCCGAGGTGATAAGCGTGTCGCAGCTGGCCATGATCAACGATGACTTCGCGCAATACTGGGCCGAAATGTGTTTGATACCAATCACATTCATCTCCGAGTCGGTCCGACGTGCTCAGGCCGAGGGTTATTGCCCCGACGACGATCCGCGTCTGCTCGCCGAGGCGATCGTGGCGATGTTCAACCAGTTCTGCTATATCCAGCTCAGCGGGCCGGCCCGCGAGGCCGCGCCGGCCGACGACGAGGCCTGCATCAAGACCCTCGCCAACATCTACTACCGAGCCATCTACAGCCAGGAGGATCGGTCACATTGACTCGTCACGCCTGCACGCCAGGGGTTATCCGGGAGTTCGTCGGGCTGCCGTCGCCCACCGCCGCGCGCGCCGGGGCCGGCGGACATCCCTGCCAAGGGCTGTATCACCGCGGAGTGGGCCGCAAGCCGAAGGTGGCGATGATCGCCACGCACTACCAGATCGACTTCTCCGAGCACTACATTGCCGATTACCTGGCCACCCGCGGGATCGGCTTTCTGGGCTGGAACACCAGGTTTCGCGGGTTCGAGAGCAGCTTTCTGCTCGACCACGCACTGGTCGACATCGGCGTGGGGGTGCGCTGGTTGCGTGAGGTTCAGAGCATAGAAAATATTGTGCTGCTGGGCAATTCGGGTGGCGGATCACTGATGGCCGCCTACCAGTCACAGGCGGTGGACCCTAATGTCACACCGCTGGACGGCATGCGGCCCGCAGCCGGCGTGACCGAATTGCTGCGCGCCGACGGGTATGTCGCAACCGCCGCCCATCCCGGACGCCCAGAGGTGCTCACGGCCTGGATGGACGCCGCCGTCGTCGACGAAAACGACCCAATAGCAACCAATCCCGACCTCGATCTGTTCGACGAGCGCAACGGGCCGCCGTATTCGCCGGATTTCGTCGCCCGCTACCGGTCGGCGCAAACGGCGCGCAACCACGCCATCTCCAATTGGGCCGAGGCGGAGCTCAAACGTGTTCGTGCCGCGGGCTTTTCCGACCGGCCGTTCACCGTGATGCGGACTTGGGCCGATCCGCGCATGGTCGATCCCACCATCGAGCCGACCAAGCGTCAGCCCAACCTGTGTTATGCGGGCGTCCCGGCCAAGGCGAACCGCTCCGCGCATGGCATCGCCGCGGCCTGCACCCTGCGCAACTGGCTGGGCATGTGGAGCCTGCGGGTGGCGCAGACGCGGGCCGAGCCGCACCTCGCACGCATCACCTGCCCTGCGCTGGTGATCAACGCCGAGGCCGACACGGGTGTGTTTCCCTCTGACGCGCAACGCATTTACGACGCGCTGGCCAGCACCGACAAAGGGCAAGCATCGATCGACACCGATCACTACTTCACCACCCCGGGCGCACGCAGCGAGCAGGCCGACACCATCGCCACGTGGATCCACAAGCGGTGGCGTTAGACCGCAATGTAGCACATCATGTGCTACATTGGCCTGGTGGAGCAGATAGGCATCCGGGAGCTACGGCAACGCGCGAGCGAGTGGGTGGCAAAAGCGAAGGCTGGAGTAACTATCGTGATCACCGATAGAGGACAGCCGGTCGCGCGGCTGACACCGTTGGCGCCCAATGCACATCTACGCAGCCGCCTCATCGCCGATGGCGAATTGATTCCCGCCACGGCACCGCGCGCCAAGTTCAGTGTCAACAGCCTTGTCACCTGCCCGCCGCTGACTCCAATCCTCGATGAGTTGCGCGCTGACCGGTGATATACCTCGATACTTCGGCACTGGTGAAACTCGTTACTGCCGAAGATGAATCACCGGCACTGATCGACTGGCTCAACGACCACGCCGATGAGCATCTGGCTACCAGCATGATTGGCCACATCGAACTGATCCGGGCGGCAGGCCGTGCGGGTACCGCCGCCACGGCGGCGGCGCGCTACGTCACTACGATGTTGGACAGCCTTATTCTCACGGAGGCGATCGTGGCGCTGGCTCAAACGCTTCCGGCGGCCGAGTTGCGCACCCTCGAGGCGATCCACCTGGCGACGGCACATATCCATCGTCAGGGCGTCGTTGCCCTCTGCGCCTATGACCGGCGAATGATAGCTGCGGCCAAGCTGCTGAACCTACCGGTCGTATCGCCGCGTTCGCCAGCCTGACCAGCGCCAACGCGTGCCGCAGTCGTCAACCAACTGACTGGTTGTTAGCTTGGAAGGTGCTTGGCCGAAACAGACCCCAAACGCGCATCCGAAAAGCAGAGAAGGCGACCAATGCCGATCGCGATAACTCCTGAGCATCAGGACCTGGCCGACTCGGTGCAATCCCTGGTGGCGCGGATAGCGCCGTCCGAGGTGTTGCACGCCGCCATGGAGACCCCACTAAAAGACCTCGAAAACCCGCCTTCGTATTGGCAGGCGGCGGCCGATCAGGGCCTGCAGGGGGTGCATCTGGCCGAATCCGTTGGCGGACAAGGCTTTGGCATCTTGGAACTGGCCATCGTGCTGGCCGAGTTCGGCCACGGCGCGGTGCCCGGCCCGTTCGTGCCGTCGGCGATCGCCAGTGCGCTGATTTCCGCTCATGACCCCGACGCTAAAGTGCTCGCTGAGCTGGCGTCGGGCGCGGCCATTGCCGCCTACGCGCGCGACTCCGGGCTAACCGCAACCCGACACGGCGAAAACGACGAGGCCCTGGTGATCCGCGGCGAAGTCCGCGCGGTCCCCGCCGCGGCGCAGGCATCCGTGCTGGTGCTGCCAGTGGCGATCGACAGTGGCGAAGAGTGGGTCGTACTTCGCGCCGACCAGCTCGAGATCGAGCCGGTCAAAAGCATCGACCCGCTGCGACCCATCGCACACGTGCGTGCCAACGCCGTCGAGATCGGCGACGACGTCGTGCTGAGCAACCTGAGCATGACGACCGCACACGCGCTGATGTCCACCCTGCTGTCCGCCGAGGCCATCGGGGTTGCACGCTGGGCGACCGACACGGCGTCGCATTACGCCAAGATCCGCGAGCAATTCGGCAGGCCGATCGGGCAATTCCAGGCCGTCAAGCACAAGTGCGCCGAAATGATCGCCGACACCGAACGGGCGACCGCCGCGGTGTGGGATGCCGCGCGCGCGATCGACGAGGCCAGCGAGCATGTCGAGTTCGCCGCCGCGGTGGCCGCGACGCTGGCGCCGACCGCCGCCCAGCGGTGCACGCAGGATTGCATTCAGGTGCACGGCGGCATCGGCTACACCTGGGAGCACGACACCAACGTCTACTACCGGCGGGCGCTGATGCTGGCCGCATGCTTCGGCCGCATCTCGGAGTACCCGCAGCGCGTGGTGGACACTGCGACGACCACCGGCATGCGCGCGGTCGACATCGACCTGGACCCCGACACCGAAAAGCTAAGGGCCGAAATCCGTTCCGAGGTCGCCGCTTTCAAGGACATGGATCGCGAGGAACGCAAGGTCGCGATCGCCGAGGGCGGGTGGGTGCTGCCGTATCTGCCCACGCCGTGGGGCCGCGCGTCCGGCCCGATCGAGCAGATCATCATCGCCCAGGAGTTCACTTCGGGCCGCGTCAAGCGGCCGCAGGTCGGCATCGCGGCGTGGATCATCCCGTCGATCGTGGCGTTCGGGACCGAAGAGCAGCAGCAACGGTTTCTGCCACCGACGTTCCGCGGCGAGATGATCTGGTGCCAGCTGTTTTCCGAGCCGGGCGCCGGATCTGACCTGGCCGGGCTTTCAACCAAGGCCACCCGAGTCGACGGTGGCTGGCGCATCACCGGTCAGAAGATCTGGACGACGGCTGCGCAGTACTCGCAATGGGGTGCGCTGCTGGCGCGGACCGACCCGTCGGCGCCTAAGCACAACGGAATCACGTACTTCCTGCTCGACATGAAAAGCGAAGGCGTAACGGTAAAGCCGTTGCGTGAGCTGACGGGTAACGAGATGTTCAACACCGTCTACATCGACGACGTGTTCGTACCGGATGAACACGTACTCGGTGAGGTCAACCGCGGCTGGGAGGTCAGCCGCAATACCCTGACCGCGGAGCGGGTGTCGATCGGCAGCAGCGAGGCGAATTTCCTGGCCACGCTGAGCCAGTTTGTCGAGTTCGTTCGCGACGGCCAGCTCGACCAGGTCGCACAGCACCGTGCCGGCCAGTTGATCGCCGAGGGCCACGCCGCCAAGGTGCTCAACCTGCGCTCCACGCTGTTGACGCTGGCCGGCGGCCCAAAAGATCGGGCGATGCCGTCGGCCGCGATCTCCAAGCTGCTGTCGATGCGCACCGGCCAGGGATATGCCGAGTTCGCGGTGTCGTCATTCGGCACCGACGCAGCGATCGGCGACACCAACCAGCTGCCGGGCGAGTGGGGCGAGTACCTGCTGGCCAGCCGGGCCACCACCATCTACGGCGGGACGTCGGAGGTGCAGCTCAACATCATCGCCGAGCGGCTGCTGGGGCTGCCCCGCGACCCGTAACTTCCGACGGTGTTCGCCGGGCCCTGCCCGGCCACCAGACGCGAAAGCCCCCAAATCCGGCACGATTCAGGGGTTTTCGCATCTGCTCGCCGGCCTACTGATATACTGATTTACTGACTAGTAACTCGTTCGAAGGGAGGCCGCTGCAGTGAGCATCACCCCAGGTTCGAACGAACCCGGCGTCGGCTCGCATCGCCCACAGACCCCGCCCCCCGGGGATGCGGTTCCTACCGTGCGCCTCAGCCACCTCCGCCAAACGCCGCAGCAGATAGTCAGCCAGGCTCGCGAACAGGCGGGACGAAGCGGCCAACGAACACGCCGCACCGTGGACCTGCCGGCCGCCACCCATCGCGCCCTCGACATCTGGCAGCGAGATGCCGCCGACCGATTGGGACTGGCCCGGGTGACCGGACAAGAAGTCCTCGCGGCACTCGTCGACCAACTTCTGGCAGATCCGAAGCTGGCAGCCCAAATCATCCGCGCCATTCAAGCCCGCCGCTGACGAGCCCGGCGAGCAGCCTGGCGAGCAGACACAAAAGCCCCCGAAATCCGCACGGATAGGGGCTTTTGGGCTGTTGCGAAATTGGCGCTGGCCGCAAGCGGGCAGTTCTCACTCGCGTATGCGCATGTCTAGGTGTCCGAGGCGACTTTTGTTGTGTTGCATTTTCGGTGTGAAACCTGGGTTTTGGGCGTGAATGCTGGGCGTTCGGTGTGAAGCCTGGGCGTCGATTCGCGCCGGATCCCGCCCTGCGTTCACACCCAAAGCCGCAGGTTCACAACGAAAGCCGTAGCTTCACAATGAAGTCCGCAGGCTGGCGATGCGCCGACCGCGCGCCCAGGACCTTGGCGAACGCAACAGCCGATCTCGTACCTAGTCGACGTCCATTTCACGCAATTCGCGCTTGAGGATCTTGCCGGTCGGGTTGCGCGGCAGCTCGTCGAGGAAGACGACTTCCCGCGGCACCTTGTACCGAGCCAACTCCTCCTTCACGTGCTTCTTGAGGGTGTCCTCGTCGACGTCGGAGCCCTCCTTCTTGACGACGAACGCGCGCAGCCGGTGGCCCCACTCCTTGTCTTCGACGCCGATCGCGGTGGCCTCCACGACGTCGGGATGCCCGCTGAGGCAATCCTCGACTTCCGCCGGGAACACATTCTCGCCGCCGGAGACGATCATCTCGTCGTCGCGGCCACTGACATACAGCAATCCATCCTCGTCGAAGTAGCCGACATCGCCCGAGGACATCAAGCCGTCGATGATCTGCTTGTGCCCGCCGCCGGTGTAGCCCTCGAACGGGAAGGCGTTGCCGACGAAGATCCGACCTACCTCGCCCTGGGGCTTCTCCTTGCCGTTGTCGTCGAGGATCTTGACCTTCACACCCTTGACGACCGGACCGACTGTCGCCGCGTTCTTCTCCAGATCCTTGGGACCGGCGATGGTGGCAAACGCAATCTCGGTCGAGCCGTACATGTTGTAGATGACCGGGCCGAAATCCTTGAGCGCGCGGTTAGCCAGCTCGGCGCCCAACTGCGATCCAGACACGAAGATGATCTTCAAGCTGGACAGGTCGGGCTTCTTGTCCATTTTTTCGATCGCATCGAGCAGCCGTGACAGCATCACCGGTACCACGACCATGGCCGTCGCCTTGTACTTTTCCAGGTCTTCCAACACCAGCGGCGGCTTGAACTTGCGCCGCAGCACCAGCGTCGAACCCAGGAACATGGCGATGGTGGCGTGCAGATAACCCAGCGCGTGGAACATCGGCGCGGGCAGCGAGGTGATCTCGTTGGCCTTGAACGGCACGTGCGACAAAATGCCGCCGACCGGCGCCAGGGTGGGCGGGGTGCTGCGGTTGGCGCCCTTGGGGGTGCCGGTGGTCCCACTGGTCAGGATGATGATCGACGCGTGCTTGCTGGCCCTGGGTGCGGGGTCCTTGGTGCTGCGCTCGATCAGGTCGGCCAGCGTCTCGTCGTCGCTGGCGGACTCCTCGTCGCTGTCCGGGTTGGTGGCGAGGGCCCGCAGCCTGCCCAGCTCTGGCTCGGCCTTGCTGACGACCTTGCAGTATTCGTCGTCGTAGATGATCAGCTTCGCGCCTTCGCGCTCGGAGACCTCCTTGACTTGCGGACCGGAGAATTCGCTGTTGAGCAATATGAGGCGGGCGCCCGTCCGGGCGGCGCCGTAGTGGGCGATCAAGTACCAGCGGTGGTTGCGCGCCAGGATGGCGATACCGTCGCCAGCCTTGATGCCCTTCTCGATCAGGCCGTTGGCCACCGCGTGGGCGGCTTCGTCGAGCTCCTTGTAGCTGAATTCGCCGTCTTCATCGATGCACGCCGCGCGGTCGGGATGTCGCCTGGCGTTGAGTGACGGCAACATGCCGAACTCGCCCCACTTCGCGATCTCGGCTGCCATCGCGGCGGTTTTGAGCGGCGACTCCAGCCGGAACGCACCCGCTTCGAAGATCTTGCGCACGTAGTGCAGTTCGGCGGCGCCGCGTTCGGCGTATTGCTGAATCTTGGCTGGGATCTGCCCGGGCAGGTCGCTGAGGTTAGGCATGATCTCACCCTATGTGACGTAGGTCGCATCGCGGTTGGAAAATTCGCGCATAACTACCCTGTACCCATGACCAAACCGGCGACACTCGACGTGGCCGGCCGCAAGGTCACCATCACCCACCCGGACAAAGTTATTTTCGAACCGCACGGCGACGCACCCGGCCACACCAAGCTTGACCTGGTTCGTTATTACCTGTCGGTCGCCGATGGGGCGCTGCGCGGTGTGGCCGGCCGGCCGATGATCCTGAAGCGCTTCGTCAAAGGCATCTCCGTCGAGGCGGTGTTCCAGAAGCGGGCGCCGGCCAATCGGCCGGACTGGGTGGACGTTGCCGAATTGCGCTACGCGTCGGGCACATCGGCCAAGGAGGCGGTCATCCATGACGCCGCCGGGCTGGCATGGGTGATCAACCTGGGTTGCGTCGACCTCAACCCGCATCCGGTGCTCGCCGGGGATCTCGATCATCCCGACGAACTACGGGTGGATCTCGACCCGATGCCGGGGGTCTCCTGGCAGCGGATCGTCGATGTGGCGCTAGTGGCCCGCGAGGTGCTCGAGGATTACGGGCTGGTCGCCTGGCCGAAAACGTCCGGGTCGCGGGGTTTTCATGTCTACGCGCGGATCGCCCCGCGCTGGCCCTTTCAACAGGTACGCCTGGCCGCCCAGACCGTTGCGCGCGAGGTCGAACGGCGCATTCCCGACGCGGCCACCAGCCGCTGGTGGAAGGAAGAACGCGAGGGAGTGTTCGTCGACTTCAACCAGAACGCCAAAGACCGCACAGTCGCGTCGGCGTACTCGGTGCGGGCGACTCCGGATGCGCGGGTGTCGACGCCGCTGCATTGGGAAGAAGTCGCCGACTGCCGGCCCGAGACATTCACCATCGCTACCGTGCCTGACCGGTTCGCCGAAATGGGTGATCCCTGGGCGGGCATGGACGTCGCTCAAGCCATGGGCGACCTGGACCGGCTGCTGATGCTGGCCGAAGAGATGGGACCGCCGGAGCGCGCGCCGCGGGGCGCGAAAAACACGGGCAAGCGCAGCGATGGCAGGCGCGTCTCGTCGATGCCGCTGATCGAGATCGCCCGTACCAAGACCAAAGATGAGGCGATGGCCGCGCTGGACACGTGGCGCGATCGCCATCCGGCCGCGGCCGGCGAGCTGCAGCCAGCCGACGTCCTGGTCGACGGCATGCGCGGGCCGAGTTCGATCTGGTATCGGATCCGGATCAACCTGCAGCACGTGCCGGCCGACCAGCGACCGCCGCAGGAAGAGCTGATCGCCGACTACAGCCCTTGGCGGAAAAACGAGGGCCCACGGGAGCGGTATCAGCCCAAACCTCGGCCACGTGACTGAAGCCGTAGCTGTGCACGCGATACTCTCACGCTGTGCGACAGGGATGGAGTCGACGCGGATTCTTCCAACTCGCTGGGGCCGCGGGACTGCTCGCGGCTGGGGCTTCGGAGTCGCTGTCAGGCTGCTCGTCGCCGAAGCCGGCGCCGGGCTCCCCCAACGGCGGATCGGTCACGATCACCCACCTGTTCGGCGAGACCATCATCAAACAGCCGCCCACGCGCGTCGTCAGTGCCGGATATACCGAGCAAGACGACCTGCTCGCGGTGGGCGTCGTACCTGTCGCGGTGACCAACTGGTGGGGTGACCAACCGTTCGCGGTGTGGCCGTGGGCGCAGCCCAAGCTCGGCGACGCCAAACCGACGGTGCTGAACCTGGACAACGGAATTCCGGTGGACCAGATCGCCGGCCTGAAACCCGACCTCATCGTCGCCACGAATGCCGGTGTGGATGCCGACACCTACCGCAAGCTGTCGGCAATCGCCCCCACCATCCCGCAGTCGGGTGAGGACGCCTTCTTCGAGCCGTGGAAAGACCAGGCGACCGCGATCGGCCAAGCGGTGTTTCAAGCCGACCAGATGAAGTCGCTGATCGACGCGGTCGACCAGAAGTTCGCCGCCGTCGCCCAGAAAAATTCGCAATGGAAGGGCAAGAAGGCGTTGCTGATGCAGGGCCGGCTACAGCAAGGCACTGTGGTCGCAACGTTGGCAGGCTGGCGCACCGACTTCCTCAACGAGATGGGTCTGGTCATCACCGACAGCATCAAAGAATTCGGCAACGACCATCGCGCCCCGATCCCCCGCGATCACATCAAGTCCGTGCTCGATTCCGCCGACGTGGTGATCTGGTCCACCGAGAGTCCCGACGAGCAGAAGGCGTTGCTGGCCGATCCCGAGGTGGCAGGCGCACAGGCGACCGCGCAGAACCGTCACATCTTCACGCCCAAAGAGCTCGCCGGCGCGATCGCGTTCGCGTCGCCGCTGAGCTACCCACTGGTCGCCGATCAACTGCCCCCGCTGATCGGCAAGGTGCTGGGCTAGAAACAGGTGCACATCCGTCGAATACGGTTCGCACATTTGAGCGTTCGCTAAGGCACCTCTGGCAGTGCTCGAAAATCCCGACAAAACTTCACCGACCACCCATTTCCGGCGCTACCGTCGAACTTATGAGTGTGACGGATCTCTCAGCGGACCTCTCGACCGGTCCCACAAGGAGCCTGGCCGTCGCCGATTACGGCGACCAAGCGCTGCTGCTGCAATTCGACAGCAGCGCCGAGGTATTGGCCTGGACGGCTGGGTTGCGCGAAGCGGCCCTCCCCGGTGTGGTCGACATCGTTCCGGCGTCGCGCACCGTCCTGGTGAAGCTGGACGACCCGCGCTACCAGGCAGGCACCCGCCTTCGGCTGCGCAAGTTGCGGGTTGCCGTCGATTCGGCACCGCCCGCTTCGTCTGCTCGCAACGCCGATGTGGTGATCGATGTCGTCTACGACGGTCCGGATCTCGCCGAGGTCGCCAGCCGTACCGGGCTGAGCGCCGCGCAGGTCATCCACGCGCATACCGCCACTCTGTGGCGGGTGGGATTCTGCGGGTTCGCGCCGGGTTTCCCGTATCTGGTCGACGGCGACCCCCGACTGCGGGTGCCGCGCCGGTCCGAGCCGCGGACTTCGGTGCCGGCCGGCTCGGTCGCGCTGGCCGACGAGTTCAGCGCGATCTATCCGCGGCAATCGCCGGGCGGGTGGCAGCTCATCGGACGCACCGACGCGGTGCTGTGGGATCTCGACCGGGCTAACCCGGCGTTGCTGACGCCGGGCATGTGGGTCCAGTTCCGGGCCGCGTAGGCGGCCGATAGGAGCCGTAAAGGCCTAGAAGGAGCAAGCCGTGACAACTCTGGAGATCGTGCGCACCGGACCACTGGCCGTGGTCCAAGACCTGGGTCGGACCGGCCTGGCCCACCTCGGCGTCGGCCGTTCCGGGGCCGCTGACCGCGGCTCGCACCGCCTCGCCAACCGGCTGGTGGCAAATCCCGACGACCGCGCCACCGTCGAGGTGACGTTCGGCGGGTTCTGTGCGCGGGTCCGCGGCGGCGACGTCGACATCGCGGTGACAGGCGCCGACACCGACCCGACGGTCGACGGAGTCAAGTTCGGCACCAACAGCATTCAGCATGTCCGCGACGGTCAGGTGATCTCCTTGGGCGCCCCCCAAACCGGGCTGCGGACCTATCTGGCGGTGCGCGGCGGCATCTGCGTCAAACCGGTGCTGGGTTCGCGCAGTTACGACGTCATGTCGGCGATCGGCCCGTCACCGCTACAGGCCGGAGACATGGTGCCGGTCGGCGAGCACACTGACGACTACCCCGAACTCGAACAAGCACCGGTAGCCGCGATTGCCAAGCAGATAGTGGAGTTGCTGGTGATGCCGGGGCCGCACGACGACTGGCTGGTGGATCCCGACGCTCTGGTGCACACCATCTGGATGGCCTCCGATCGCAGTGACCGGGTGGGAATGCGGTTGGTGGGCCGTCCCATGCAATACCGCAATCCGGACCGGCAGCTGCCCAGCGAGGGCGTCACTCGCGGTGCGATCCAGGTGCCGCCCAACGGTTTGCCGGTGATTTTGGGACCTGATCACCCGGTCACCGGCGGTTATCCGGTGGTCGGCGTGGTCGTCGCCGACGACATCGACAAACTCGCGCAGGTCCGCCCCGGCCAGCACGTCCGGCTGCACTGGGCACGGCCCCGGTCGGCGCATGGGACCCGGCTGACCGCC
This sequence comes from Mycobacterium sp. NGS41, assembly GCF_059812725.1. Classification (NCBI taxonomy): domain Bacteria; kingdom Bacillati; phylum Actinomycetota; class Actinomycetes; order Mycobacteriales; family Mycobacteriaceae; genus Mycobacterium; species Mycobacterium sp. NGS41. Next base: position 47,702 of record NZ_JCALDF010000022.1, on the reverse strand, counting down.
GCGTCGGCGGGCTGGCCGTAGGCCGTAGTGCAAAGCCGGTAAGCACGCATGGTGCCAACCGCGGTACACACCGCGCGCCTGGTCCACACCGCCGATCTAGACATGGAGGCGCGCCAGCGCGTTCGCCAGATGGTCACCGACGCGTTCGCCGGCGACTTCACCGAGACCGATTGGGAGCACACGCTGGGCGGTATGCACGCCCTGGTCTGCCGGCACGGTGCGATCATCGCGCACGCCGCAGTGGTTCAGCGGCGCTTGTTCTACCGCGATACCGCGTTGCGCTGTGGCTACGTCGAAGGTGTTGCGGTACACGAGGATTGGCGTGGCAGAGGACTGGTGAGCGCGCTGCTGGACGGCGTCGAGCAGGTGATGCGCGGCGCCTATCAGCTCGGGGCCCTTAGTTCCTCCGACCGTGCTCGCCGGCTCTTCACGTCGCGCGGCTGGTTGCCCTGGCGCGGCCCGACGTCGGTGCTGGCGCCCACCGGCCCGACCCGCACGCCCGACGACGACGGGTCCATATTCGTCTTCCCGGTCGAATTCAGGCTGGACACCGCTGCGGACCTGATGTGCGATTGGCGCGCGGGGGATGCATGGTAGTCGTGTGATCACCGCCACACGAATCGACTGACGCTCACACCACCGGATTACCTGTGGTGAGCGGAATTTCACGGCCGGGTCACGGTCGGCAGCGTGTTGGGCAACAAAGGATTTTTAGCGTGGTCCCCATGCCGGTCCTGAATATCTTCACGCGCCGTTCGCATCTGTTGCCTGACTGGGACCCGGAAGACGTGGCGGCCTGGGAAGCCGGCAATAAGAACATTGCCCGCCGCAACCTGATCTGGTCGGTGGCCGCCGAACACGTCGGGTTCTCGATCTGGTCCATCTGGTCGGTGATGGTGCTGTTCATGCCGGCATCCGTATACGGTCTTTCAGCGGGCGACAAGTTCCTGCTCGGTGCCACCGCGACCCTGGTCGGCGGATGTCTGCGATTTCCCTACACGTTTGCCACCGCGAAGTTCGGCGGCCGCAACTGGACCGTCTTCTCCGCTCTGGTGCTCCTGATTCCCGCCGTCGGCACCTTACTGCTGCTGGCGAATCCGGGCCTGCCGCTGTGGCCGTACCTGGTGTGCGCGGCACTGGCCGGTTTGGGCGGCGGCAACTTCGCCTCGTCGATGACGAACATCAATGCGTTCTATCCGCAGCGACTCAAAGGTTCGGCGCTGGCGCTCAACGCAGGCGGCGGCAACCTTGGCGTCCCGGTGGTCCAGCTGGTCGGTCTGCTGGTGATCGCGACGGCCGGCGACCGGCAGCCCTATTGGGTGTGCGCCGTTTATCTGGTGCTACTGGCGATCGCCGGAATAGGCGCGGCACTCTACATGGACAACTTGCCGCAGTACCGAATCGAGATGAGCACCATGCGGGCAGTGCTTTCCGAGCCGCACACCTGGGTGGTGGCGCTGCTCTACATCGGTACCTTCGGCTCGTTCATCGGGTTCTCGTTCGCCTTCGGCCAGGTGCTGCAGATCAACTTCCTCGCCGGTGGTCAGAGTACGGCTCAAGCTTCGCTGCATGCCGCCCAGATCGCTTTTCTGGGGCCACTATTGGGCTCGCTGTCGCGCGTCTACGGCGGTCGGCTCGCCGACCGCATCGGTGGCGGGCGCGTCACCCTCGCCGTCTTCTGTTCGATGATCATGGCCTCCGGGATAGTAATCAGCGCAAGCACTTTCGGTGACCACGCCGTCGGGCCGATACCCGTCGCGACCATGGTCGGCTACGTGGTCGGCTTCGTCGCACTGTTCATCCTGTCGGGCGTCGGCAACGGCTCGGTGTACAAAATGATTCCGTCGATCTTCGAGGCACGCAGCCACTCATTGCAAGGCAGCGAATCCGAGCGCCGGCAGTGGTCACGTTCCATGTCGGGGGCACTGATCGGCCTTGCCGGGGCGATCGGCGCGCTCGGCGGGGTCGGCGTCAATCTGGCTCTGCGGCAGTCCTACCTGGACAGTGGCAGTGCGACAGCGGCTTTCTGGGCTTTCGCGGTGTTCTACGTGGCTGCCGCGGTGCTGACCTGGGCGATATATGTGCGCCGACCGCTGCCGGTCGCCGTGCCCGCCGTGGCCGGGACTCCTTCGCCGGCGGAGCTCGCTTGCGCCTAGCCCCAAATGTAGTCCGGCTCACACACGTTGGACACTGATATGCCTGCGCCCGGGCCTGGCAGTGATTTACCAGAAAACTGGGATCCAACTTTCAGGCGATATCCGGCCATATCGAGTTGACGGCCCTGGATCGCGGATGTGAGCATCGAAACCGCCAGCGGCGCATGTCTCTTCATTTCGAGTTCGTCCTCGGTTGAGCTCAGTTGCGACGCCCACAGGGCCAAAGACGGCCTGGCTCTATTCATCTAGTGGGACGGCTCGACGAGAGGGGCTATCGGCTATGGGGGTGCATGCCATTTTGCAAACGGTCGGCCGAAACCATCGCATCCGGGACTGGAATCCCGAAGACGCCGCGGCCTGGGAGGCAGGCAACAAGCGCATCGCGCGACGCAATCTGATCTGCACTGTGGCGGGCGACCATGTCGCCTTTTCGATCTGGAGCCTGTGGTCGGTGATGGCGTTGTTCATGCCGGCATCCGTCTACGGCTTGTCCGCCGGCGACAAGCTGCTGCTGGGCGCGGTCGCCACCCTGGTGGGTGGTTGTGCGCGCATCCCCTACACCTTGGGCATCGCCGTGTACGGCGGCCGCGCCTGGACGACGTTCTCGGCGTTCGTGTTGCTGATCCCCACCGTTGGCACCATTGTGTTGCTGGCCAACCCGGGCCTGCCGCTGTGGCCGTATGTGCTGTGCGCGGCGCTGACCGGCTTAGGTGGCGGCAACTATGCGGCCTCACTGGCCAACGTCAACGCCTTCTACCCGCAGCGGCTCAAGGGGGCCGCACTGGCAGTGAACGCCGGGGGCGGCAACCTCGGCGTTGCGGTGATCCAGTTGGTCGGTCTGCTGGTGCTGGCTACCGCGGGACACGAAGCACCCTATTGGGTTTGCGCGATCTACCTGATCCTGCTGGCAGTCGTCGGCATCGCAGCGGCGCTGTTCATGGACAACCTGGACCACGGCATCGAGGTGAACCACATGCGGTCGATCCTCTCCGACCGGCACACCTACGTGATCTCCCTGCTCTACATCTGCACCTTCGGTTCCTGGATCGGGTTCGCATTCGCCTTCGGCCAGGTGATGCAGGTCAACTTCATGGCCAGCGGAGAAAGCATCAAGCATGCGTCGCTGCACGCCGCGCAGATCGCCTTCATCGGGCCGCTGCTAGGGTCGCTGGCGCGGATCTACGGCGGCAAGCTGGCCGATCGCGTGGGCGGTAGCCGCGTCACACTGGGCGTCCTCGGTGGGATGATCCTGGCCGCTGGACTGCTGGTCGGCATCAGCACTTTCGCCCACCACAGCACGGCCACAAACACCGTTAATATGCTCGGCTACGTCTCCGGCTTCATGGCGCTGTTCGTTCTGTCCGGGATGGGCAATGGGTCCGTGTTCAAACTGATTCCGTCGCTGTTCGAGGCCCGCAGCCGCTCGCTCGATATCAGCGAAGCCGAGCGCCGACGTTGGTCGCGCGCGATGTCGGGATCGCTGATCGGTTTCTGCGCAGCTGTCGGTGCACTCGGCGGCGTCGGGATCAACTTGGCGCTACGGGAGTCCTACCTGCGCAGCGGCAGCGGCACCGCGGCTTACTGGGTGTTCCTCAGCGCCTACGTCGTTGCTGCGATCCTGACCTGGATGATGTACGTGCGTCGGCCGTTCTCAGTCGCCGGCCTGGCGGGATCGATGCTCGAACCGGGGTTGGCACGTGTTTGAGCTCACGTGTGATTCACGCCCCACCACGAGCAATGCGTCAGCAATTGCGTGGTAACGCAACCGAAATCAACCAGGCATACACCATTCATATGGGTCATAATGGCCGGCCAGACTCTGCACCACTGACGGGTTACCGGATTGCGGTGACGTCGGCCCGGCGCGCCGAGGAGTTGTGCGCGCTACTGCACCGCCAGGGCGCCGAGGTCTGCGCTGCTCCGGCGATCAACATGATCGCCCTGCCCGACGACGACGAGCTGCACCACAACACCGAGGAGTTGATCGCCGAGCCACCCGACATTTTGGTGGCGCACACCGGTATCGGTTTTCGGGGTTGGCTTGCCGCAGCCGAGGGATGGGGGCTGGCCAACCAGCTCATCGAGGCACTGTCGTCGGTGCGGATCGTGTCCCGCGGACCGAAGGCCACCGGAGCGTTGCGCGCCGCCGGACTGCACGAGGAGTGGTCTCCGGAATCGGAGTCATCACAAGAAGTGCTGGAATACCTACTCAAATCGGATCTGACCGGTACCCGCATCGCTGTCCAGCTGCACGGTGCCGCCGATGCCTGGGATCCTTTCCCCGAGTTTGTCGGCGGATTGCGCTACGCGGGGGCCGAAGTGGTGCCAATCCGGGTGTACCGCTGGAAGGCAACACCATTGGGCGGAGATTTCGACCAGCTGGTCACCGGGTTAGCACGCCGGCAATTCGATGCGGTCAGCTTCACCTCGGCACCCGCCGCTGCAGCCGTTCTGGAACGCAGCCGCGATTTGAACATCGAGGATCAGCTGCTCGAGGCGCTGCGCACCGATGTGCACGCGATGTGCGTCGGGCCGGTAACGTCCCGGCCGCTGATCCGTAAGGGCATTCCGACGTCATCGCCCGAGCGAATGCGGTTGGGGGCCTTGGCCCGGCATATCGCCGAGGAGCTGCCCGTGCTGGGGTCATGCACCGTGACGGCCGCCGGCCACGCGGTCGACGTCCGGGGAACCGGCGTGCTGGTGGATGGTTCGGTCAAGTCGCTGTCGCCTTCTGGCATGGCGATATTGCGTGCGCTGGCAAAGCGCCCCGGCGACGTCGTCACGCGCAGCGAGCTGCTACGCGTGCTGCCAGGCAATGGCAACGACACCCATGCGGTCGACACAGCTGTGCTTCGGCTTCGAACAGCATTGGGCGACAAGAATATCGTCGCAACGGTGGTCAAGCGTGGCTATCGGCTGGCCGTCGACACGCACGCGAGTGCGCGATGACTCTGATTTTGGTGGCGCACGGCACCCGCCGACCCGGCGGCGTGGCCATGATCGGGGATCTCGCCGCACAGGTGGGCGCGCTGGTCGGCGACACCGTACAGGTGGCGTTTGTCGACGTGCTGGGACCTACACCCAGCGAGCTGCTTTCGACCTGCGCGCCTTCGCATGCGGTGCGACCCGCCATCGTGGTGCCGGCGTTTCTGTCTCGTGGATATCACGTTCGCGCCGACCTACCCGCTCACGTCGCGGCCAGCGGGCATCCGGATGTCACGGTCACGCCCGCTTTGGGACCGGGCCGGCAGATCACCCAGCTCATCGCCGATCAACTAACGCAATCCGGTTGGCGTCCCGGTGATTCGGTAGTTCTGGCGGCCGCGGGCACATCCGATTGCAGGGCCCGCGCGGACCTGCGTACCGCCGCCACCCTGCTGGCAATGCTGACCGGATCACGAGTCGACTTGGGATTTGCGGCAACCGGTGACCCCGATGTCCGCACGGCCGTCACCGAGGCCCGTCGGCGCGGTGCGAAGCGCGTCGCGGTGGCCTCCTATCTGCTGGCCGACGGTCTGTTTCAAGAACGGTTGCAGGCGTCGGACGCCGATCTGGTGACCCGACCGCTGGGCACCCACCCCGGGCTGGCCCGGCTGATCGCCGACCGATTCGTTAGTGCTGCGACGCGCCGGTCCGGCAGTCGCCGAGCGCGACACCTGTCGAATTGCGTGGTGCACACGGGGTTGCCCGTCAGCCACGCCGAAGCCGACGACGCTTGCTCTTTGGAGATATCCAGGTAATCCTGACAACATGGCCCGCAACGAAGAGCCCTCGCGTGGGCTCCTCGACGACGTGGCGAAAATGCTGCGTTTGCCGTTCAGCACACCGGAGTTCATCGACCGTATAGTCACCGGCAGCGTCAACCAAGTGGGCCGTCGCACGCTCTACATGTTGATAACCACCTGGGATGCGGCCGGTGGCGGCCCCTTTGCGGCCAGCGCCATCGCGTCCACCGGGCTGGCCAAGACCGCCGAAATCGTGCAGTCCATGTTCATCGGACCGGTCTTCAACCCGCTGCTCAAGATGCTTGGAGCCGACAAGATCGCGGTCCGGGCGTCGTTGTGCGCCTCTCAGCTCGTCGGTCTGGGCATCATGCGGTATGGAGTGCGCTCCGAGCCGCTGCACTCAATGACGGTGGAACAACTCGTCGACGCCATCGGCCCAACGCTGCAGCGCTACCTCGTCGGCAAAATCGACTAGGCCGCCATCCGCGCGATCTGGATGTGGCCCGCCGGCGTGACGCGTGCCGGGTATACCGGCACCGACACCCTCGGGTCGTCCAGGCAACTGCCGTCGTCGAGCGCGAAAGCCTGCTTCAGGATGGGCGATTGGACCGTTGCGCGGCCTGCCCGATCGCCGACGATCCCGCGGGACAGCACGGCTGCTCCGGAGAACGGGTCGACATTGCCGACCGCGTGCACCGTCCCGTCGTCCAGCCGGAACAATGCCGCCTGGCTGCCGTCGTCGAGCAGCACACCGACACCACGACCGGGGATGAGGCGGTCATAGTCGCAGGCGGTGGTCCACACCTGAATGTCGTTGAGAAGCGTCATGATTCCTCACTTTCTACGAGCGGACTCGTGGAATACCAATGGGCACAGGGACTTTACGCCCGGCGCGTTCGGTGAATGTCACTGTGGAGTCGACGGCGTCCGGCGCGTTGACGAAGGACACGAACCGCGACAGCTTGTCCGGATCCTCCAGCACGCCTTTCCACTCGCACTTGTAGTTGTGGACATGCCGCTCGATTGCGGCCTCGAATTCGGCGGCCAGGCCCAACGAGTCCTCGCACACCACTTCTCGCACATGATCCAGCTCGAGCGATTCGACCCACGGCGCGGTGCGCTGCAACCGGTCAGCCGTCCGGATGTAGTACATGAGAAACCGGTCGATGTAGCGGATCAGCGTCTCCGTGTCGAGGTCACTGGCCAACAACTGGGCATGCTTGGGCGTCATGCCACCGTTGCCGCCGACGTAGAGGTTCCAGCCCTTCTCGGTGGCGATGACGCCCACGTCCTTGCTGCGCGCCTCGGCACATTCCCGCGCACAGCCCGAGACACCCAGCTTGATCTTGTGCGGCGCCCGCAATCCGCGGTAGCGCAGTTCCAAATCGATGGCCAGCTGTACCGAGTCCTGCTGGCCGTAGCGGCACCAGTCGCTGCCCACGCAGCTTTTGACGGTGCGCAACGCCTTGCCGTAGGCGTGGCCGGATTCCATCCCGGCGTCGACCAGCCGCTTCCAGATAGCCGGAAGTTGATCCACCCGGGCGCCGAACATGTCGATCCGCTGGCCACCGGTGATCTTGGTGTAGAGGCCGAAATCTTGCGCGATCTGCCCGATCACAATCAGGTGCTCCGGCTTGATGTCGCCGCCAGGAACCCGCGGCACCACCGAATAGCTGCCGTTCTTCTGAATGTTGGCCAGGAAGTGGTCGTTGGAATCCTGCAGCGACGCCTGCTCGCCGTCGAGAATGTGGTCGGAGCCGGTCGAGGCGAGGATGGACGCGACCACGGGTTTGCAGATATCGCAACCCCTTCCGCGGCCGAAGCGCTCCAGCAGCCCAGAGAACGTCCGGATCTCAGTGGCCGAAATGATCTGGAACAGCTCGGCCCGCGATTGGCTGAAGTGCTCGCAGAGTGCCTTGGACTGTTCCACGCCTTCGGCTTCCAGCAGCTGCTTGAGCAACGGCACACACGAGCCGCACGATGTGCCGGCCGCGGTGCACGCTTTGAGCGCCGGAACATCTGCACAGCCGTCGGCAATCGCGCACGTCAGATCGCCCTTGGTGATGTTGTTGCAGGAGCAGATCTGCGCCGAATCCGGCAGTGCCCCAATCCCCAAGGCCGACGCGCCATCTCCCGTCCCGGCGGGTGCGATCAACGCCAGCGGATCCCCCGGCAACTCGCTGCCGACCATGGGCCGCAACACCCCGTAGGACGACGCGTCGCCGACCAGGACACCGCCTAGCAGGGTCTTGGCGTCGTCGGACAGCACCAGTTTGGCGTAGGTGCGCTTGACCGCGTCGTTGATGACGACCTCGAGACAGTTCTCGGTGGCCCCCATCGCGTCGCCGAAACTCGCGACATCGACGCCCAGCAGTTTGAGCTTCGTCGACAGATCCGCCTCGGGAAACTCCGCGGCACCGTCCAGCAGCCGGTCAGCCACCACTTCAGCGCTGGTGTAACCGGGTCCGACCAGGCCGTAGCAGCGGCCTTCAATCGCCGCGACCTCGCCGACCGCGTAGATGTCGGGATCGCTTGTCTGGCAAGACAAGTTGGTGAGCACACCGCCCCGGTCGGCGATCGTCAACCCCGCCGCCCGCGCCAACTCGTCGCGTGGCCGGATGCCGGCCGCAAAGACCACCACGCCGGCGTCGATGACCTCACCGCCGGACAGGCGCACCCGCACCGACCCGGAATCGTCCGAATGTTCAACGGATTCAATCGATTCGGTGCCCGTTCCGACGTGCACCGCGATACCCAGCTCGGTGACCATCCTGGCCAGCAGCGCACCGCCGGCCTCGTCGATCTGTTGAGCCATCAACCGCGGCATCATCTCGACGACGTGCGTGTGCAACCCGAACTGGCGCAACGCATTGGCGGCTTCGAGTCCCAGCAGACCGCCGCCGATAACCACCCCCGCCTTGGCGCGACCGCCCGCAAGTGCGTGCTGGGCGCCGGCGCGGATGGCGTCGAGATCGTCAAGCGTGCGGTAGACGTGGCACGCGGGCAGGTCGTGGCCGGGCACCGGCGGAACGAATGCGTACGACCCGGTGGCCAGCACCAGGGCGTCGTAGCTGAGGCGGCGGCCGTCGGCGGTGATTACCGACTTTGTCGTGCGGTCGATTTCGGCCACGCGCGTGTTCAGCAGCAACCTGACCATCTCGTCGCCGGCGTAGCCGTTCCCGGGCAAGGCCAGCAGACCACGGTCCCACGTCTCGGTGTACGAGGTCAGACCGACCCGGTCGTAGGCGGCATCGGACTCCTCGCCCAGCACGGTGACCCGCCAGGTCCGGCTAGTGTCACGAGCCCGTAGCGCCTCGACCATCCGATGGCCCACCATGCCGTGCCCCACCACGATCACGTGGCGGGCGGGTGAGTTTCCGACCGGTGCCATGGAAAGCAGGGTAGGGGTCCGAAATTAAGCGGAAGTCGCTCAATGTGACGCCCATATGACGGCGTCCTCACACCTCACAGGATGCTGTGTGACAGTGTTCGCTTCCGGCGAACGCGCAGGTGGAACTTAAGCGTGGTCGACTCATGTTTGTATCAATAGCCGGCCATCGAGACGCCGGAGACAGCTAACTCACAAGGAAGCGTAAGGAGATACCCATGAGCAACCTCGCATTGTGGTCGCGTCCGGCCTGGGACACCGACCGATGGCTGCGCGACTTTTTCGGTCCCGCTGCGACGGCGGACTGGTTCAAGCCGGTGACCAGCGGATTCAGCCCTGCCGCCGAGATCGTCAGAGACGGCGACGACGCGGTAGTCCGCCTGGAACTGCCCGGTGTTGACGTCGAAAAGGACGTCAACGTCGAGGTCGACCGCGGCCGCTTGGTAGTCCACGGCGAACACCGTGACGAGCACGCCGAGGAAGAGAACGGCCGGACTCTTCGTGAGATCCGCTACGGCTCGTTCCGCCGGTCGTCCCAGCTACCCGCGCACGTTACCGGCGAGGCCATCTCGGCGTCGTACGACGCAGGCGTGCTGACTGTCCGGGTCACCGGTGCTTACGCCGGAACTCAGGCGCAGCGCATCGCCATCGCGAAGTAGCGCGGCTAGTCGGCTGCATCCGGCGAGATCTTGACTGGCCTCGCCGGATGCGCCTTGTTGGGCTTTGGCTGTGAAACCTGGGCTTCGGGCGTGAAACCTGGGCTTCGGGCGTGAAGCGTGGGCTTCGGGCGTGAAACCTGGGCGGAAGAATCGCTGGATCGGCGCCGTGGCTTCACACCGAAAGCCCTGGCATCACGCCCAAAGCCCACGCTTCACACTGAACGCCCTGGCTTCACGCCGAACGCCCTGGCTTCACGCCGAACGCCGAGCGCCGAACACCGAGCGCCGAACGCCGAGCGCCGAAGCGCCGCAGCGGCCATTAGCCCCAGCGGGCCAGCAGTTCCTTGGCACGAGCCGCCAACGCGTACTGCAGAAACGGCCCGAAGCTGATCCGGCCCACACCCAGTGGGCCGAACGAGGCCGGGTCGTCCTGGTCGGGCAGCGCGATCGCGTTCACTGGCAGTGGCAACTCAGCAGTCAAGCGGCGCAACGTATCCGGGTCGTGGCGGCCGACGGGATAGAGAACGTCGGCACCGGCCGCGGCGGCCTCGGTCAGTCGCGCCACCGCCTGCTCGACCCGGTCGCCACCGTCTGAACCGTCCTTGCGCAGGAACAGATCCGTGCGGGCGTTGACCACGACATGCACCCCAGCAGCATCGGCCGCCGACCGCAGCCCACCCACCAGTTCGGCGTGCTCACCGGAAGATCGCAGTCGTCCGCCTTCGGAGTGCACGGTGTCCTCGATGTTCAGCCCGACAGCGCCCACGCTCAGCAAGCCTTCGATCAGGCGGGTCGCCGCCAGCCCGTAGCCCGATTCGATGTCCACCGACACTGGGACGTCGACCGCGGCGGTGATCTGCGCGACCCGGGCGAGCAGATCCTCGAACGACATGCCCTCGTTGTCCGGCTTGCCGACCGAATCGGCCACCGGATGACTGCCCACGGTGAGCGCGGCAAAGCCGGCATCCACGGCAAGACGGGCCGACCAGGCGTCCCACACGGTCGGCAGCACGACCGGGTCGCCCGGGCGGTGCAATTCCAGCAGCGCGAAAGCACGGTCGGCTGGTGTGGTTTGACCCGGCATGTCCTTTGCTTTCCAGGCTCCCTGGCCCATCGGACGCGACCTGGCACCGCCAGGTCCGTGCGGTGCATAGTATCGAGAAGCGTACTGTGATCCGTAACACCGTCTGTGAGGAGATCCGTTGTCCGCCACGACTGAACTCGCCGAACTGCACGACCTAATCGGCGGCCTGCGGCGGTGCGTGACCTCGTTGAAGATCCGGTACGGCGACAGTCCGGCGATGCGTCGCATCGTGATCGACGCCGACCGAATCCTGAGCGACGTCGAATTGCTCGACACCGATATCTCTGAATTGGACTTGGACCGTGCCACTGTGCAGCAATCCGGCGAAAAGATCGGCATTCCCGACACCGACTACGACCGCGACTTCTGGCGTGACGTCGACGACGAGGGTGTCGGAGGTCACAGTAGGTACTGACACGTAAGCCCGCCTAAAAAGGTGGGGTTTCCTCTGTGTACCCTTCGTCGAGACAGCCCGTTCGAAGAGGAACACTAGATGAGCGCACCCACGGCGAACCGTCCTGCGTCCGGCGTTTTCTCGCCCGGCCGCGCCCAAATTCAGCAACGGACGCTGCGCACCGACCGGTGGTGGCAGGCGCCGCTGATCACCAACATCGGCCTGTTGGCGTTCATCGTCTACGCGGGCACGCGCTCCATGCTGCGCAACAACTACTGGGTGGATCGATACCACTATTTGACGCCGTTCTATTCCCCGTGTGTGAGCGAATCCTGCGCGCCGGGCGCCAGCCACCTGGGCGTCTGGTTCGGTCATTTCCCATGGTGGATTCCGTTGGGAATGCTGGTATTACCGTTTTTGCTCGGCTTCCGAATCACCTGCTACTACTACCGCAAGGCCTACTACCGGTCGGTGTGGCAGTCCCCGACCGGCTGCGCGGTGCCCGAACCTCGGGTCCACTACACCGGTGAAACCAAGCTCCCCTTGATCATTCAGAACAGCCACCGATACTTCTTCTACTTCGCGTTGGTGGTCTCGCTGATCAACACGTACGACGCGATCATGGCGTTTTACTCCTCCAAGACCGGCGGTTTCGGATTCGGGGTGGGAAACATCGTTTTGGTGGTCAATGTGCTGCTGTTGTGGTGCTACACCATCTCATGCCATTCGTGCCGGCACATCACCGGTGGCCGCCTCAAGCATTTCTCGAAACACCCCGTGCGGTACTGGATGTGGACCCAAATCAGCAAGTTGAACACGCGCCACATGCAATTCGCGTGGATCACGTTGGGAACGCTGGCGCTCACCGACTTCTACGTCATGATGGTGGCAAGCGGTCACCTCACAGACTTCAGATTTGTTGGCTGAAAAGCCATTTCATTGATCGGCAAAATTAGCGAGGTTTCATGGTTGAGGTCGAACGGCACTCCTACGACGTAGTCGTGATCGGTGCCGGCGGCGCTGGGTTGCGTGCGGTCATCGAGGCGCGCGAACGCGGCCTGAAGGTCGCCGTGGTGTGCAAATCGCTGTTCGGCAAGGCCCACACGGTGATGGCCGAAGGCGGCTGTGCGGCCGCGATGGGCAACACCAACCCGAAAGACAACTGGAAGACCCACTTTGGCGACACGATGCGAGGTGGGAAGTTCCTCAACAACTGGCGGATGGCCGAACTGCACGCCAAAGAGGCACCGGACCGGGTCTGGGAACTGGAAACCTACGGCGCGCTGTTCGACCGCACCAAAGACGGCCGGATCAGCCAGCGCAACTTCGGTGGGCACACCTATCCACGGCTGGCGCACGTCGGCGACCGCACCGGCCTGGAGCTGATCCGCACTATGCAGCAGAAGATCGTCTCGCTGCAGCAGGAGGATTACGCCGAACTCGGCGACTACGAGGCGCGCATCAAGGTGTTCGCCGAATGCACGATCACCGAGCTGCTCAAGGACCACGGTGCGATCTCCGGAGCGTTCGGCTACTGGCGCGAAACCGGCCGGTTCATCGTGTTCGAGGCGCCCGCCGTCGTGCTGGCCACCGGCGGAATCGGCAAGTCGTTCAAGGTGACGTCGAATTCCTGGGAGTACACCGGCGACGGCCACGCGTTGGCGCTGCGGGCCGGCGCGACGCTGATCAATATGGAGTTCGTCCAGTTCCACCCGACGGGCATGGTGTGGCCGCCCAGCGTGAAAGGGATCCTGGTCACCGAAGGTGTGCGCGGCGACGGCGGAGTGCTGAAAAACTCCGAGGGTAAGCGGTTCATGTTCGACTACATCCCTCCGGTGTTCAAGGGCCAGTACGCCGAGACCGAGCAAGAGGCCGATCAGTGGCTCAAGGACAACGACTCGGCCCGTCGCACCCCTGACCTGCTGCCCCGCGACGAGGTCGCGCGCGCGATCAACTCCGAAGTCAAAGCCGGTCGCGGCACCCCGCACGGCGGCGTCTATCTCGACATCGCATCGCGTTTGACGTCGGCGGAGATCAAGCAGCGGCTGCCGTCGATGTACCACCAGTTCATGGAGCTGGCCGAAGTCGATATCACCACGCAGCCAATGGAAGTCGGGCCCACCTGTCACTACGTGATGGGCGGGGTCGAGGTCGACGCGGACACCGGTGCGGCGACGGTCCCCGGGCTCTTCGCCGCCGGTGAGTGCTCCGGTGGCATGCACGGCTCCAACCGGCTGGGCGGCAACTCGCTGTCGGATCTGTTGGTCTTCGGCCGGCGCGCCGGCCTGGGCGCCGCCGACTACGTGCGCGCACTGAGCAGCCGCCCGACGGTTTCGCCGGAAGCCGTCGACGCGGCGGCCAAGGTGGCGGTGAAGCCCTTCGAGGGACCGACCGAAGGCGCGGCGACGGAGAATCCGTACGCGATGCAACTCGACCTGCAGCAAGTGATGAACGACCTGGTCGGCATCATCCGCAAAGAGGACGAGATCACCAAGGCGCTGACCTCGCTGAACGAGTTGTGGGCGCGATACCAGAACGTCCAGGTCGAGGGGAACCGGCAATACAATCCCGGCTGGAACCTCGCTCTCGACCTGCGCAACATGCTGCTGGTCAGCGAGTGTGTGGCCAAGGCGGCCCTGGAGCGCACCGAAAGCCGCGGCGGCCACACCCGCGACGATCACCCGAGCATGGACGCCAGTTGGCGCAATACCCTGCTGGTATGCCGTGTCGGATACGGCGACACGAGCGATTCGCGCATCATCATCAGCCGCGAGCCGCAGGTACCGATGCGGTCCGACTTGCTTGAGCTCTTCGAGATCTCGGAGCTGGAGAAGTACTACACCGACGAGGAGCTGGCCGAGCATCCGGGACGTAACCCGAGGACGGAGAGCTAATGAGCTACGACGCGAGCCTGCGCGTATGGCGCGGCGACGAAAGCGGTGGCGAACTGCGCGACTTCACCGTGGAAGTCAACGAGGGCGAGGTCGTGCTCGACGTCATCCTCCGCCTGCAACAGACCCAGACGCACGACCTCGCCGTCCGGTGGAACTGCAAGGCGGGTAAGTGCGGATCCTGCTCGGCGGAGATCAACGGCAAGCCCCGACTGATGTGCATGACCCGGATGTCGACCTTCGACGAGGACGAGACCGTCACCGTCACCCCGATGCGGACCTTCCCGGTGATCCGCGACCTGGTGACGGACGTGTCCTTCAACTACGAGAAGGCGCGGGAGATCCCGTCCTTCGCACCGCCCAAGGAATTGCAGCCCGGCGAATACCGGATGGCACAGGTCGACGTACAGCGCTCACAGGAGTTCCGCAAGTGCATCGAGTGCTTCCTGTGCCAGAACGTCTGCCACGTGGTTCGCGACCACGAGGAAAACAAGCAGGCGTTCGCCGGCCCGCGCTTCCTGATGCGCATCGCCGAGCTCGAGATGCATCCGCTGGACACCCGGGACCGGCGCAGCCAGGCGCAGGACGAGCACGGCCTGGGCTACTGCAACATCACCAAGTGCTGCACCGAGGTGTGTCCGGAGAACATCAAGATCACCGACAACGCGCTGATCCCGATGAAAGAGCGGGTCGCCGACCGCAAGTACGATCCGGTGGTCTGGCTGGGCAACAAGCTCTTCCGCCGCTGAGCCGTCGCCCTAGCCGGTGACGAGTCGGCGAAAAGCGCTGCGATGGAACACGATCGGCGCCACCTCGGCGTCGATCGTGACCTCCCGGACCCGCAGCACCACAATCGTGTGATCGCCGGCCGGGATCAGCTGCTCGATCGCACTCTCCAGCCATAGTCCGGTGCCTTTGATAAAGACCGCCCCCGAATCATTGGAGACGGTCTCCAAACCCGCGAACCGGTCCCCGGTCTTCGCGGCGAGCGTGCGTGCGGCCTCGTCGTGCGATTCGCCCAGAACACTGATACCCAGCATGGGGAGGTCCTTGAGTTTGGGCCACGTCGTCGAAACGTTCTGCACGCAGAACGAAACCAGCGGCGGGTCCAGCGAGACGGGAACGAAGGTGCTGGCCGCCAGGCCTTCCCGGACGCCGTTGACCTCGGCTGCGATAGCGACCACCCCGCACGGGAAGTGGCCGAATGCCTCACGCAGCGACGACGGTGTCAGATTGCTGTTCGAACTCACCGGACTTCATTCGCCCCTTGACCCGAGAACGGAATTCTCGCTTTCGAGCCTACCGGGTGCATATCCGTGCGCAGCAGCGACATCCGGGTGCGCGCGAACGCGGCTCTTCCAGGCGTTGCGGCCGTAGACCGAGAAGATCGGATCCGACGGGTCCGGGGATTTCACGGCGCGTGCCGCCAGCTCGCCCGGCAGCGACAGCACCGGTATCCGCGCGTCCAGCCGGGGGTTGAAGAAATACGGCACCGAGAGCCGTTCGACCGCGGGGAACTGCAGATTCACCCGGTGCTCCGTGGCGCGCAGGTATCCGCCAGTGGCGACCTCGAGCAGCTCACCGATGTTGACGACGAACGCCCCATCCAGCGGCGGCACGTCGATCCACTGTTGCGAGTCAGGCAGTCGCACCTGCAGGCCGCGGCTGCCCGGCTCTGCCAACAGCAGCGTGAGCACTCCGGAATCTTTATGCGCGCCAACGCCTTGCGAGCTGGCCGCCCGCGCGGGATACCGGATTACCTTGATCAACGTGGCCGGGGCTGCGGCGAAGGCCGCGTCGAACACGTCGGGTGGGCTGCCCAGCGACACCGCCCAGTGCCGCAGCAACGTGCGCGCGACGCCTGACAGCGCCGCATCCCACTCCGCGATGACTCCGGGAAGTTCCGGCAGCGCCGCCGGCCATTGATTGGGTCCTTGCAGCCACAGGTAGTCAGGTCTGCCGGGCCCACCGATTGGCGGGCGCTGCGGCCCGACGTCGATCTGCTCGCGCCAGTCCACCTCGCCACGGGTCAACTCGCCACCGAGTCGGGTGTAGCCGCGGAAATGCGGACTGTGCACCATCGCGATCGCGTCCTTGTCCGACTGCGGCAGCGCGAACAACCGGCGGGCCACTTCGAGCACTTTGTCGGCCAGCGCCACCGGGACCTCGTGGCCGGTCAGATAGAAGAAACCGACCTCGTGCGCCGCCTCGCGCAGGCCTTCGCGCAAGGTGGCGGGATCGGCGCGCAGGTCGACCACAGGCAACGCCGTGATGCTCACCACACTCCCATCGCCGCAGCTCAAAGGGCTACTAGCGGTTTCCCAACCGGTTGGTTAGTTAGATTATGAAATTTAGCTCACACTCACTTGCGTTGAACTGTCCAGGGATATAGTTTAGCGGTGTTACTGGTGGGTAACTTAGCCCTAGTACCCAACCACAAGTGGCATTCTCAACGAGGAGGACCAAGTGAGCCACTACAAGAGCAACGTCCGTGACCAGGTGTTCAACCTGTTCGAGGTATTGGGCGTTGACAAGGCGTTAGGTGAAGGCGAGTTCAGCGACCTCGACGTCGACACGGCACAAGAAATGCTCGCCGAGGTCAGCAGGCTGGCCGAGGGACCGGTCGCGGATTCGTTCGTCGAGGGTGACCGCAACCCGCCGGTTTTCGACCCGAAGACACACTCGGTGACGCTGCCCGAGTCGTTTCAGAAATCAGTGCGAGCGGTAACCGAGGCCGGCTGGGACAGAGCCGGCATCGACGAGGCGCTCGGCGGCATGCCGATGCCCAAGGCACTGGTGTGGGCGCTGCACGAGCACATCCTGGGCGCCAACCCGGCGGTGTGGATGTACGCGGGCGGCGCAGGCTTCGCCAACATCTTCTACAACCTCGGCACCGAGGAGCAGAAGAAGTGGGCGATCATGGCTGCCGAACGCGGCTGGGGATCGACCATGGTGCTCACCGAGCCGGACGCCGGCTCCGACGTGGGTGCGGGACGAACCAAGGCCGTCAAGCAGGAGGACGGCTCCTGGCACATCGACGGTGTCAAGCGGTTCATCACCTCAGCCGACTCCGGCGACTTGTTCGAGAACATCTTCCACCTGGTGCTGGCCCGCCCTGAGGGCGCCGGCCCGGGCACCAAGGGGCTGTCACTGTTCTTCGTGCCCAAGTTCCTGTTCGACTTCGAGACCGGCGAACTGGGCGAACGTAACGGGGTGTTCGTCACCAACGTCGAGCACAAGATGGGTCTGAAGGTTTCGGCGACCTGTGAGCTGTCACTCGGCCAGCACGACGTGCCCGCCAAGGGCTGGCTGGTCGGCGAGGTGCACAACGGCATCGCGCAGATGTTCGAGGTCATCGAGCAGGCCCGGATGATGGTCGGCACCAAGGCGATCGCCACCCTGTCGACCGGTTACCTCAACGCTCTCGAGTACGCCAAGTCCCGAGTTCAGGGCGCTGACCTGACGCAGATGACGGACAAGGCCGCACCGCGGGTGACCATCACGCACCACCCCGACGTGCGCCGGTCTCTGATGACGCAGAAGGCCTACGCCGAGGGTCTGCGCGCGCTGTACCTCTACACCGCGACCTTCCAGGATGTGGCGGTCGCCGAGGCGGTACAGGGTGTGGACGCCAAGCTCGCGGCCAAGATCAACGATTTGTTGCTGCCGGTGGTCAAGGGCGTGGGCTCCGAGCAGGCCTACGCGAAGCTCACCGAGAGCCTGCAGACCCTTGGCGGGTCGGGCTTTTTGCAGGACTACCCGATTGAGCAGTACATCCGCGACGCCAAGATCGACTCGCTCTACGAGGGCACCACGGCCATCCAGGCGCAGGACTTCTTCTTCCGCAAGATTGTCCGCGACAAGGGTGTGGCGCTGGCCCACGTGGCAGGCGAGATCCAGCAGTTCGTCGACAGCGAATCCGGCAACGGCCGGCTGAAGACCGAGCGCGAGCTACTGTCCAAGGCGCTGATCGACGTCCAGGCAATGGCTGCCTCGCTGACCAGCTACCTGATGGCCGCCCAGGAAGACGTCACCAGCCTGTACAAGGTGGGCCTGGGTTCGGTCCGCTTCCTGATGAGCGTCGGCGACCTGGTTATCGGCTGGTTGCTGCAACGTCAGGCGGCGGTCGCGGTGGCCGCACTCGACGCCGGCGCCAGCGGTGCCGAGCGGTCCTTCTACGAGGGCAAGGTCGCGGTGGCGGCGTTCTTCGCGAAGAACTTCCTGCCGCTGTTGACCAGCACTCGCGAGGTCATCGAGACGCTGGACAACGACATCATGGAACTCGACGAGGCCGCCTTCTAACCCGGGCGATACTCGCTTGCGAAAGTCATCAGCAAGTCAAGGGGCCCCCGCTTCAGGCTGAAGCGGGGGACCTTGTCTTAGGCTGTGTCTTCAGGGTGTGTTCGCGAGATGCGCCCAAAAAGACCGCCGCTGGATCCCCTCACTCCAGCGGCGGCCCTTTTCGTACGCCCGTCTCCGCTGACCGGCGGTCGCTTGTAGGGAAGCCCCGTATTGCCGTCGGGGTCGGGGGGTCAGACCACAACACGGGGCTATCCAAACCTTCTGATACCCGCACAGGCACGTAGCTAACCGCGTCCAAACAAAAAAGTTTGGTTTGGTGAGGAATTTCCTGTGAGGCCGGTACGCGTTTGGCTGGCTCAGGCCTGCAAAATCGCGGCCACACCCTGGCCGCCCGCGGCGCAGATCGAAATCAGCGCACGGACCGGATCGTCACCCTTTTGCTCGGCCTTTTTCTCCGCGATCTGCTTGGCCGCCTGCGCGAGAATCCGCCCGCCGGTGGCGGCGAAGGGATGCCCGGCAGCCAATGACGAGCCGTTGACGTTCAGCTTGGCCCGGTCGATCGACCCCAGCGCGGCGTCCAGGCCCAGCCGCTGCTTGCAGTACTCTTCGGACTCCCAGGCCTGCAGGTGACACAGCACCACCGAGGCGAACGCCTCGTGGATTTCGTAGAAGTCAAAATCCTGCAGGCTCAACCCGTTTCGGGCCAGCAGCCGGGGCACGGCGTAGGTCGGCGCCATCAGCAGGCCGTCGTTTCCGTTGACGTAGTCGACAGCGGCCGTCTCGGCGTCGACGAAGTAGGCCAGCGGCGTCAGAGAATGCTCCGCTGCCCAGTCCTCGCTGGCCAGCAGGGCGACCGAGGCGCCGTCGGTCAGTGGAGTGGAATTTCCTGCCGTCATCGTCGCGTCCCCGGCCTTCACGCCGAATACCGGGCGCAACGCCGCCAGCTTCTCGACGCTCGCGTCGGGTCGCAGGTTGTCGTCGCGGTAGAGCCCCAGGAACGGGGTGACGAGGTCGTCGAAGAAGCCCCGGTCGTAGGCGTCGGCCATGTTGCGATGGCTGGCGACGGCCAGCTCGTCCTGGTCGACGCGTTTGATCCCCATCTGCTTGGCCGTGATGGCGGCGTGCCCCCCCATCGACAGCCCGGTCCGCGGCTCGCTGTTGGCCGGCAGGTCGAGTCCGAGGTTGGCGGGCAGCGTACCGAGCAGCTTCAAGCGCTCCAGGTTGGACTTGGAGCGGCGCACGTTCAGCAGGGTGCGGCGCAGCTCGTTGCCCAGGGCGATGGGTGCGTCCGACGTGGTGTCCACCCCGCCGGCGGCCGCCACCTCGTAGCGGCCCGCGGCGATGCCGTCGGCCGCGGCGATCGCGGCCTGCAGACCCGTGCCACAGGCCTGCTGCAGGTCGAACGCCGGTGTGTACGACGACAGCTCGGATCCCAGCACGCATTCGCGCATGAGGTTGAAGTCGCGGCTGTGCTTGAGCACCGCGCCGCCAACCACCACGCCCAGCCGCTGGCCCGCCAGCCCGAACCGGTCTACCAGCCCAGAAAGCGCCGCGGTGAACATGTCCTGGTTGGACGCCTCGGCGTAGGCGCGGTCCGATCTCCCGAACGGGATGCGGTTGCCTCCCAGTACGGCGACGCGCCGCCTGGTCTGGGAATTGTTCTGAGCAGCAGGGGCCACCATTGTCTCCGTCTGTCTCCGTCTGTCTCCGGCAAGTCAGTGCGGGATAGGCCCGATAGGCCATCGTGGGCCATACTACTCACTGTTCTTACTCTGAAGTAAGTTCGTCCCCAGATACGGTTGGTTATAGCGACCCGCCCGACGCAGAAAGAAGCGGACGGCAGCCCGACACGGAAGGCATTTCAGTGGCCCCCAAGCGTTCCCCCGATCTGTTGTCCCAGGTTGCCAATTCCGGCCCCGGAGCCTTTCTGGCCAAGCAACTTGGCGTTCCGCAGCCCGAAATACTTCGCCGCTATCGGCGGGGTGATCCGCCGCTGGCCGGTTCCCTATTGATCGGGGCCCCTCAAGACCAGCCGGGCAGAGTGGTCGAGCCGCTGCGCACCGCGCTGAGCGGCGACTACGACATAGTCGCCAACAATTTGGGCGGACGCTGGGCCGACTCGTTCGGCGGGCTGGTTTTCGACGCCACCGGCATCACCTCACCGGCCGGGCTGAAAGGGTTGCACGAGTTCTTTACCCCCCTGCTGCGCAATCTGGGCCACTGTGCGCGGGTGGTGGTCGTCGGCACCACACCCGAGGCGGCAGCCAACAGCGACGAGCGGATCGCCCAGCGCGCGCTGGAAGGTTTCACCCGCTCACTCGGCAAGGAACTGCGCCGCGGGTCCACTGTCGCGCTGGTCTACCTGGCGCCGGACGCCAAGCCGGCCGCGACGGGCCTGGAATCCACCATGCGGTTCATCCTGTCGGCGAAGTCGGCGTACGTCGACGGCCAGGTCTTCTACGTCGGGGCGGCCGACTCCACACCGCCCGCCGACTGGGAGCGGCCGCTGGACGGAAAGGTCGCCATTGTGACCGGCGCCGCGCGGGGTATCGGTGCGACCATCGCCGAGGTGTTCGCCCGCGACGGAGCTCGCGTCGTCGCGATCGATGTGGAATCCGCTGAGGAGACTCTGGCCGAAACCGCCAGTCGGGTCGGCGGCACCCCGCTGTGGCTGGACGTCACCGCCGACGACGCCGTCGACCAGATCACCCAGCACCTGCGCGACCAGCACGGCGGGCACGCGGACATTCTGGTCAACAACGCCGGTATCACTCGCGACAAGCTGCTGGTCAACATGGACGACGCCCGCTGGGACGCCGTGTTGGCGGTCAATCTGCTTGCCCCTCAACGGCTTACCGAAGGCCTGATTGGCAACGGCAGCATCGGAGAAGGCGGCCGGGTGATCGGGCTTTCGTCGATGGCCGGCATCGCGGGCAACCGCGGCCAGACCAACTACGCCACTACCAAGGCCGGAATGATCGGCCTCACGCAGGCGCTGGCACCCGAACTCGCCGAAAAGGGCATCACCATCAACGCCGTCGCACCGGGTTTCATCGAAACCCAGATGACGGCGGCCATCCCGCTGGCCACCCGGGAGGTGGGCCGCCGGCTGAACTCGCTGTTGCAGGGCGGCCAGCCCGTCGACGTCGCAGAGACCATCGCCTACTTCGCCAGCCCCGCTTCAAATGCGGTGACCGGCAACGTCATTCGCGTCTGCGGCCAAGCCATGTTAGGCGCTTAGCCAATCCAGCTCAAGGAGAGCCCGATGAACCAACCAAGCGGCCTGAGAAACATGCTGCGCGCGGCCGCCGGGGCGTTACCGATCGTGCCCCGCGGAGACACCTTGCCCAACCGCACGGTGACGGTGGATGAACTGCCGATCGACCACACGAACGTGGCCGCGTATGCGTCGGTCACCGGTCTGCGCTACGGCAACACCGTGCCACTGACGTACCCGTTCACGCTAACCTTTCCCGCGATCATGTCGCTGGTGAGCGGGTTCGACTTCCCCTTTGCCGCAATGGGATCGATACATGTGGAGAACCACATCACGCAACACCGCCCGATCGCGACGACCGACACGGTCGGGGTACGGGTGCATGCCGAAAACCTGCGGGAACATCGGAAGGGTCTGCTGGTCGATCTGGTGACCGACGTCAACGTCGGCACCGACACCGCATGGCACCAGGTGACCACGTTCCTGCACCAGCAGCGCACCAGCTTGTCCGACGAGCCCAAGCCGCCGCCGGAGCAACAGCCCAAGCTTCCCCCGCCCAGCACCGTTTTGCGGATCACACCCAGCCAGATCCGCCGCTACGCATTGATCGGTGGCGACCTCAACCCGATCCACACCAACGGCATCGCCGCCAAGTTGTTCGGGTTCTCGACGTCCATTGCACACGGGATGTTTAGCGCCGCAGCGGTATTGGCCAACATCGAGGGGCGGTTTCCGGACGCGGTGCGGTATTCGGTGAAATTCGGCAAGCCCCTGCTGCTGCCCGGCACGGCGGGCCTGTACGTCGAAGACGCTGCGAATGGCTCTGCCGGCTGGGATCTCGCGTTGCGCAATATCGCCAAGGCATACCCCTATCTGACCGGAAGCATCCGGCCGCTATAACGCTTTCTTCAGAGCGTGGGCGCCGACTGCGGTCACCAGGAAAACCACGAACAACCAGGCCGGCGGGCGGGCGAGTTCCCAGACGAAGATCGCGGCCCAGATCGGGGAGCCCTGGGTTACCGCGAGTACACCTGCGGCACCGGCCAACGACACCACGGGCGCATGCAGGTGCGCCCCCACCGCGGAGTTGACGGTCAGTACCAGTACCGAGCCCGCCGCCGCACCGGTGGCCAGCGAGGGAGTGAGCATTCCGCCGGCGCCGCCGGCCCGCAGGAACAGAGCGGTCAGTAACGGTTTCAAGACCAGGATGACGGCGGCCGCGGACAGCGTCATGCCCGACGCGAGGCTGACAGTCAGGATGCTCCTGCCGTTGCCGGGCAACTCGGGCCACCAATGCGAACAAATGCCCGTCACCAACCCGGCACCGGCGAGCGCGGGTATCAGCACCCAGGTCCGCATCGGCTTGGCCGGCCGCGCCGCGGCCATCAGCCGGCTGAACGCCAATCCGACAACCAGCGTCAGCGGCGCCAATACCAGCGCCTGTCCGCTCAATACGAAGGTGGATTCCGCGCTGGGCCAAGCCAAGTTGGGATGATCGTGCGTCACGGCCGAGCCGACTGCGACGGCCAGGCTGGAGCTGATCAGCGCCGCCCCCACGGCTCGCGGATGCCAGGTGTTCAGGATGATCCGCACGGTGAAAAGCGCGCCGGCCGTCGGTACCGCGTAGACGGCGCCCAGGCCGGCCCCCGCCGCGCATGCCAACAAGATCTCGCGGTCGCCGGGCGTCAGCCGCTTCAGCCATCCGGTCGCTAAATCGCTTAGGGCAGCTGCGAATTGACGTGGGGCCCCCTCGCGACCCAGGGACGCGCCGGAACCGACCAGCAGCACTTGCAGCACGGCGTCGATGCTCCACGACAGGCGTGGTATCCGGCGACGATGGGCGAGGGTCGGCTCGAGTGCCGGCACCTCGCTGCGGCGCCGAAGCGCCCACCACCCCGCCGCTGCCAGCGCGCCGCCGATCATGGGGCCCAGCGCGCGGCGCACCGGACTACTGCCGGCGATTCCGGCGAGCAGGGTACCGAAGGTGTAGTGGTACGTAAGGTGCTCGACGAAGCGCAGCACGAGCGTCGTCGCCAACCCGGCGACCCCGGCCAGCACGCCGACGATGACTACCGCGCAATAGAAGTCGACGTTCGGGCGACGGCGGCTCACCGCCTGAATTTAGCCCGTGGCGACGCTGGGTCCCTGATTCGAGCCGTGATTCAAGCCCAAGTCGCGCTCAGCCGGTCCGCCCCGGAGGCCGCGCCAGAACAGTTCGATCATCAGCTCGGCGGCCTCGTCGACACCGATATCGCCGCTGCTGACCCGGGTGGCCATCGCCTCACCCGCGCCAACCAGCGCCACCGCCATCATCTCGTGCTCAGCGTCGGGCCGCGGGCTACGGCTGCCGGCGCGCACCAGTGCGGCCACCAGTTCGATGATCTGCTCGCGTCCTTCGCGCACCGTCTGGGCGAACGCCTGCGAGCTGGTGGCCTGGGTGTACATCACGATCCACGACGCCCGATTGGAGTCGATATAGCGCAGAAACGACACAATCGTGTTGCGCAGCAAGTCCTTCGGGGTCTGCTCGAAGTCGATGTCGGCACGCACCGCGTCGATGAACCGGCCCATCTCCCGATTCAGGCAGGCGCCGAACAAATCCTCTTTGGAGCCGTAGTACAGGTACAGCATCGGTTTGGAGATCTGTGCCTCGGCGGCGATGGTGTCCATCGAGGTCTCGTGGTAGCCGTTGAGCGAGAACATCTGTACGGCCGCGTCGAGCATCTGCTGTTCTCGTACCGCACGCGGTAGCCGCTTGGTGCCACCTGCCATCGCCATACCTCTCTAGCCCGTCTATCTGACTCTAGAGTAAGCAATTCTGGCGCGCCGTTACCGTCCGCACGTGGAGTTGACGTGCTTCATCTTGGCCACTCGCACTACCGAGGCGTCGATTGCCGCCTTGTCCAATTGGCCTTCGTTCCATGCCTTCACCAGTGCATCCAGCACGGCGGGCACCTCTTTGGTGGTGACCCAGAGGGCGATGTCGGTGCCGGCCTGCAAGCTGCGCAGCACCGCCTCAGGTACACCGAACCTGTCGGAGATCGCGGCCATGCTGGACAGGTCGTCACTGAAGATCGGGCCGTCGAAGGCAGGGCCGTTATAGCCGGTCCCGGTCCGCAGGAGCTGCACCGCGGCTTTGCTCAGGGTGGCCGGATCGTCGCCAGTCAGCTCGGGAACCTGCAGATGACCGAGCATCACGGCGACCGGGTTGGCCGTCGCCAGCGTCCGGTAGGGCACCAGGTCGTTGTTCTGTAGGTCGCTCAGCGGTGGCGTGACAACCCCGCCCTTGTGCGAGTCGCCCGAACCATGCCCGTGACCCGGGAAGTGCTTGAGCACCGGGAGCAGCCCGGCATCACGCAACCCCTGTGCGTAGGCCCCCGCGTAGTCGGTGACCGTCTTCGGATCCGAGCCGAACGACCGGTCCCCGATCACCGTGTCGTCCGGTGCGCTGGTGACGTCGACCACCGGCGCGAAGTCGATGGTGATCCCTAAGCCACGCATCTTGCGGCCACGCTCCAGCGCCAAGTCGTGGACGTATTGGGTGGTTTGCGTCCGTGCCAGCTCCCGGGGCGACGGCGACTCCCCGATTCGCTTCTTCAGCCGCGAGACCCGCCCGCCTTCCTCGTCCACACTCACGGCCAGCGGCAGCTTGCCGGCGCTTTTCGCGATCTCTGCCAGCGGGCCGTCGAAAATCGACAGGTCCGTCCAGCTGCCGATGAAGATGCCGCCGACGTGATACGTGCTGACGACGGCCTTGGCATCGTCGGCGTTCTGCACTCCCACCATCAGCAGCTGGGCCAGCTTTTCCTGCACTGTCAGCCCGGCCGGGACACCCGTCGGGTCGGTGCACAGCGGAGGTGCGGGAGCTGGCGCGCCGGCCTTGGTCGACGTGGCCGGCGGTCGGGCGTTGTGATGGCCGCAGGCCGCAACCAATGTCGATACGGCTACTCCTACTGCCAGAGCTACGGCCTGTGTGCGCGGAAAAGCCATCGGGTCATGTTGTCACGGGCGGTCCCGATCGTCGGTATCAGGGCGTGTCGAGGGCGCGCCGAAAGATGTCGGTTCCACCGTTCCGCAGGTCAAATCCTGTTACCTTTGCCACAGCTCCTATTGACTGGCAGGGAGGAGCCAGCGATGACCCGGTTTTCGCGCGGCGCGCTGGCGGGCATCGCGGCGGGGCTGCTGAT
The DNA here is from genome assembly GCF_059812725.1 of Mycobacterium sp. NGS41. Classification (NCBI taxonomy): domain Bacteria; kingdom Bacillati; phylum Actinomycetota; class Actinomycetes; order Mycobacteriales; family Mycobacteriaceae; genus Mycobacterium; species Mycobacterium sp. NGS41. The sequence goes on along the minus strand of NZ_JCALDF010000022.1, from coordinate 21,699 downwards.
CGCTCTCGCCGCGACCATCGGCGCTACGGCGGATGACCGTATGCCGCCTCAGCGCGCGCCGGCTCCGGGTACGCCGCATCTGGTGGAATACGGCGGGCGCTTGCCCGGACTGCCCTGCAACAGCGTGCAGAGTTGTAAGAACAGACTGCCGCCGCAGTTGCGGTGACTGCGGCCTTAGGGACACTCGTCACGGTTCTGCTAGGTTGGCGCTGAGGCTGCCCTGGACATCCAATGGATTCCCAGCCGCGACCGCAAACCCGCAAGGAGCCAACCGATGAACCGGATCATTGCGCCCGCCGCCGCGAGCGTGGTGGTTGGTTTGTTGTTGGGCGCGGCCGCGATATTCGGGGTCACCCTGATGGTGCAGCAGGACACGAAGCCGCCACTTCCCGGGGGCGACCCGTCGTCGTCGGTGCTCAACCGGGTCGAGTACGGCAACCGTAGCTAGCCCGGCGTTGACGCCGGCGCCGGCGTCATCGGCGGAAACAGCATCAGCCCTGCCGCTGTCCCGTCGGTGGCTGCTGCTGGTCGGGACGGTCGCCCTGGCCTTGACGTTCGCGCAGTCGCCGGGGCAGGTCTCCCCCGACACCAAACTCGACCTGACCGCCAACCCGCTGCGGTTCCTGGCCCGCGCCACCAACCTGTGGAACAGCGAGCTGCCGTTCGGCCAGGCGCAGAACCAGGCCTACGGCTACCTCTTTCCGCACGGCACCTTCTTTCTGGCCGGACACCTGTTGGGCATGCCCGGATGGATCACCCAGCGGCTGTGGTGGGCGCTGCTGCTCACGGTTGGCTTTTGGGGACTGTTGCGGGTCGCCGAGGCGCTGGGCATAGGCAGCCCGGCGTCGCGGGTGATCGGCGCGGCGGCGTTCGCGCTGTCGCCGCGGGTGCTGACCACCCTGGGGTCGATCTCGTCGGAAACCCTGCCGATGATGCTGGCGCCCTGGGTGCTGCTGCCCACGATTCTGGCGCTGCGCGGGACTTCGGGACGGTCGGTCCGGGCCCTGGCTGCGCAGGCCGGTCTGGCGGTCGCGTTGATGGGCGCCGTCAACGCCATCGCGACGCTGGCCGGCTGCCTGCCGGCGGTGATCTGGTGGGCCTGTCATCGGCCGAACCGGTTGTGGTGGCGCTACACGGCGTGGTGGCTGCTGGCTCTCGCCCTGGCGATGTCGTGGTGGATCGTGGCGCTGACCCTGTTGCGCACCGTCAGTCCGCCTTTTCTGGACTTCATCGAATCTTCCGGCGTGACGACGCAGTGGTCGTCGCTGACCGAGATGCTGCGCGGCACCGACAGCTGGACCCCGTTCGTGGCACCGGACGCGACGGCGGGGGCGCCGCTGGTCACCGGATCGGCCGCCATCCTGGGCACTTCCCTGGTCGCGGCGGCCGGCCTGGCCGGCCTGGCCAGCCCCCGCATGCCCGCCCGCGGCCGGCTGGTGACGATGCTGTTGGTCGGAGTGGTCCTGATGGCCGTCGGCTACAGCGGCGGCCTCGGATCACCGGTGGCCGAACAGGTGCAGGCCTTCCTGGACGCGGCCGGCGCGCCGCTGCGCAACGTGCACAAGGTGGGTTCGGTTATCCGGATCCCGGTGGTGCTGGGCATTGCACAACTGCTGGGCCGGATACCGCTACCGGGCAGCACGCCGTTGGCGGAGTCGGTGCGCGCGTTCGCCCACCTCGAGCGGGACAAGCAAGTCGCCGTCGGCGTCGTGGTGCTGACCGCGCTGATCGTCAGCACGTCGCTGGCGTGGACGGGCCGGCTCGCCCCGCCGGGCACGTTCAGCGCGATACCCAAGTACTGGCACGATGCCGCCGACTGGCTCAGCGAGCACAATTCTGTTTCTGCGGCTGGTGGCCGCCAACCCGGGCGGGTGCTGGTGGTCCCCGGCACGCCGTTCGCCACGCAGGTCTGGGGTACCAGCCATGACGAACCGCTGCAGGTGCTGGGCAGTAGCCCGTGGGGGGTGCGCGACTCGATTCCGTTGACGCCGCCGCAGACCATCCGTGCGCTGGATTCCGTACAACGCCTGTTCGCCGCCGGGCGTCCCTCGGTCGGTCTGACTAATACCCTTGCACGCCAAGGTATTTCCTACATAGTGGTACGCAATGATCTGGACCCGGAGACATCGCGATCGGCACGCCCGATCCTGGTGCATCGCACGATCGCGGGCTCGCCGGGGCTGCAGAAGGTGGCGGAGTTCGGTGCACCGGTGGGCACGGGCACGCTGGAGGGCTTCGTCACCGACAGCGGGCTGCGGCCACGATATCCCGCGGTGGAGATCTATCGGGTCGACGCCGCGGGTAACCCTGGCGCACCGTACTTCGCCGACGTCGACCGGCTGACCCGGGTCGCCGGTGGGCCGGAAGTGCTGCTGCGACTCGACGAACGACGGCAGCGGCTGGGTCAGCCGGGGTTGGGTCCGGTGCTGATGACTGCCGACGCCCACAACGCAGGACTGGACCTACCCGCAAAAGCCGGCGTCGTCGTCACCGACACCCCGGTGGCACGCGAAACCGACTATGGCCGGGTCGACCAGCATTCGTCGGCGACCCGGGCGGCTGACGACGTCCGGCACACCTACAACCGGGTACCCGACTACCCGGTCCAGGGCGCCGACACCGTTTTCGGAGCGTGGAACGGCGGCCGCATCGTGGTGTCGAGCTCGGCGTCGGATGCCACCGCGCTGCCCGATGTCGCCCCGGCAGCCTCGCCCGCCGCCGCGATCGACGGCGACCCGGCGACCGCCTGGGTGTCCAACTCGCTGCAGAGCGCCGTCGGGCAATGGCTGCGAGTCGATTTCGATCGCCCGGTGGCCAATGCCGTCATCACCCTGACACCCAGCGCGACCGCCGTCGGTGCCCAGGTCCGCCGCATCCAGATCGAAACCGCCACCGGCACTACCACTTTGCGGTTCAAGGAACCGGGCAAGCCGCTCACCGCCGCGCTGCCCTACGGAGAAACGCCGTGGGTGCGGGTCACTGCGACCGCCACCGACGACGGATCGGCCGGGGTGCAGTTCGGTATCACCGACCTGGTGGTGACCGAGTACGACGCGTCTGGATTCGCTCACCCGGTCGACCTGCGCCACACCGTGCTAGTTCCCGGGCCGCCGCCGGGTTCGGCTATTGCGGGGTGGGACCTGGGGTCGGAACTGCTGGGCAGGCCGGGCTGCGCCCAGGCGGCCGACGGCGTGCACTGCGCGGCGTCCATGGCGCTGACACCCGAGGAGCCGGTCAATTTCAGCCGGACGCTTACCGTGCCCAGTCCGCTCTCGGTGACGCCGACGTTATGGGTGCGCCCCCGGCAGGGTCCCAAGCTGGCCGATCTGGTCGCCGAACCAAACACCACCCTGGCCCGGGGTGATTCCGACCTGGTGGACATCCTCGGCTCGTCATACGCGGCCACCGACGGCGATCCGACCACCGCGTGGACCGCGCCGCAGCGGGCGGTGCAACAGAAGACCCCGCCGACGCTGACCCTCAAGCTGCCGCGGCCGACCGAGGTCGCCGGCCTGCGCCTGGTCCTCAGTCGCTCGCCGCTGCCCGCACACCCGACGATGGTCGCCGTCAACCTGGGCGACGGGCCACAGGTCCGGAAATTGAAGCCCAGCGGCGATGCGTCCAGCGGTTCGGGCGGGCAGCAGACCCTGTCGGTCAAGCCCCGGGTCACCGATACCGTCACCGTCAGCCTGCTCGACTGGGACGACGTCATCGACCGCAACGCGCTGGGCTTCGACCAGCTCAAGCCGCCGGGGCTGGCCGAGATCGCGGTGCTCGGCGCCGACGGCAGCCCGATCGCGCCTGCCGACGCCGGCCGCAACCGGTCGCGGGAGATCGTCGTCGACTGCGAGCATGGACCGGTCATCGCGGTCGCGGGCCGGTTTGTGCACACCTCGATCCGGACCACGGTGGGCGCGCTGCTGGACGGCCGGCCGCTCGCCGCGGCGGTGTGTGACCGCAACCCGATAGCGCTGCCGGCGGGCAAGCAGGAATTGCTGATCAGCCCCGGCCCGCAGTTCGTCGTGGACGGCGTGCGGCTGCCTGTTGCTGGCGCTGATGAATTACCCAGCGCCACAGCGACCTCCGCGGCTACCGGGACGTGGACTTCCGACCGCCGCGAGGTGCGGGCCCCCGCCTCGACCATCACCCGGGTGCTGGTCGTCCCCGAAAGCATCAACCCCGGCTGGGTGGCACGTACCAGCGCCGGCGTCAGGTTGACGCCGATCGCCGTCAACGGGTGGCAGCAGGGCTGGATTGTGCCCCCTGGAGACCCGGGGACCATCACGCTGACGTTTGCCTCCAACTCGCTGTACCGCATCGGCCTGGCAGTGGGGCTGGCTTTGCTGCCGTTGCTGGCGCTGCTGGCGCTGTGGCGCACCAGACAGGCGCGCCCGAACGATCCGCCCGCACAACCTTGGGCACCCGGGGCGTGGGCCGCCATCGCGGTGATGGCCGCCGGGGCGTTGATCTCCGGTGTGGCCGGAGTCGTGGTGCTGGGTGCGGTATTCGGCCTGCGGTACATGCTCAGCAGCCGCGAGCGGCGCGACCGGGTGACGATGTGGCTCAGCGCCGGCGGGCTGATTCTGGCCGGGGCTGCGCTGTCCCGGCATCCGTGGCGCTCGGTCGACGGCTATGCCGGGCACTCCGCGAATGTGCAACTGCTGGCCTTTATTTCGCTGGCCATGCTCGCCGCCTCCGTGGTGACGCTGCCTGACCGGAAGCGGCCGGCGCGCGAAAAATAGCTTCCGCGGTGTTGGCTACCGGGTTTATGGCTGATTGACTTGGATACACCACCGTCCGAGGAGTTACGGCCATGGGATGGTTTTCGGCACCTGAATACTGGCTAAGCAGACTGGTGCTCGAGCGTGGCGTGGCGGCGATCTACCTGATCGCGTTCGTGGCGTCCGCGATGCAGTTCCGGGCATTGATCGGCGAGCACGGAATATTGCCGATACCACGGTTTTTGGCCGGGCAGTCGTTCTGGAAAACGCCGAGCCTCTTTCATCTGCGCTATTCGGATCGGTTGTTCGCAGGCGTCGCGTGGCTGGGCGCGGGGCTGTCGGCAGCCATCGTCGTCGGTGTGGCCGATGCGACGCCGTTGTGGGCCGCAATGGCCATGTGGCTGACGCTGTGGGTGCTGTATCTATCGATCGTCAACGTCGGGCAGACGTGGTATTCGTTCGGCTGGGAGTCGTTGCTACTGGAGACCGGGTTCCTGATGATCTTCGTCGGCAACGACCGCACGACGCCCCCGGTGCTGACGATGTGGTTGGTGCGGTGGCTGCTGTTCCGGGTCGAGTTCGGCGCCGGGCTGATCAAGATGCGCGGCGATCGATGCTGGCGCGATCTGACCTGCCTGTACTACCACCACGAGACCCAGCCCATGCCGGGGCCGTTGAGCTGGTTCTTCCATCATCTGCCCAAGCCGTTGCACCGAATCGAAGTGGCGGGCAACCATTTCGCTCAGCTCATTGTGCCGTTCGGATTATTCGCGCCACAGCCGGTGGCAAGCGTGGCCGCGGCTATCATCGTCGGCACGCAACTGTGGCTGGTGGCGTCGGGTAACTTCGCCTGGCTCAACTGGATCACGATCATCCTGGCGTGCAGTGCCATCGATCAGCAGTCCGCGGCGGCGCTGCTGCCGATTCCCGCGCGGTCCATGGCGGAACCTCCGCATTGGTTCGTCGGCATCGTGATCGCCTTCGCGGCAACGGTGCTGGTGCTCAGCTACTGGCCGGCCCGCAACATGCTTTCGCCCCATCAACGAATGAACATGTCTTTCAATGTATTTCATCTGATCAATACTTACGGCGCGTTCGGCAGCGTCGGCCGTACGCGCCGCGAGGTGGTGATCGAGGGGACCGACGAACAACGGATCACCGGCCAAACCGTCTGGAAGGAATACGGTTTCAAGGGCAAGCCCGGTGATGTGCGCCGACTGCCGCGGCAGTGGGCGCCCTACCATCTCCGTTTGGACTGGCTGATGTGGTTTGCTGCCATCTCGCCGGGCTACGCACAGCCCTGGCTACGGCCGTTCATGGAGCGGCTGCTGCGCAACGACCGGTACACGCTACGTCTGTTGCGGCACAATCCCTTCCCCGAATCGCCGCCGCGGTACGTGCGTGCCGAGCTCTACCAGTACCGCTTCACCACGTGGGCCGAATTGCGAAGCGACCGCGCCTGGTGGCATCGCAGCCGGATCAGCGTCTACGCCCCGCCGATGACGTTGCACAAGACGGCGTCGCGCCACAGCTGAACTCTACGCGGTTCGGAGCTTCAGGACGTAGCCGATGCGCTGCCCTCCGACGGCAATGCGGTAGTGGGACTCGGCGCTGCGCCGTCTTGAAACGCCTTCAGCCGCAACGCTGCCGGCGCATGAGCCGGAACTACCGGCTGCACAGGGTCGACAGGCTGGATCCGCTGATAGCCGGCGCCGAGCGCAGGGCGGGTGTCGGTCTCGCCCTTGTTGGGCCAGAAAGAGGTGGCCCGCTCGGCCTGTGCCGTGATCGTCAGCGACGGGTTCACCCCGATGTTGGCGGAAATCGCCGCGCCGTCGAAGATATGCAGACCCGGGTGCCCGAACATCCGGTGGTAGGGGTCGATAACGCCACGTTGGGCAGAGTCGCCAATCACACAGCCGCCCAGGAAGTGTGCGGTCATAGGGATATCGAGGATCTCACCGATGCTGCTGTACGGCGCGCCGTCGATCTCACCGGCGAGCCGGCGCACCGCCTCGTTGGCCGCCGGTATCCATGTCGGATTCGGCACACCGTGCCCTTGACGTGAGGACATCTTGATGCGCCCGAACCGGGTTCGCTTGGGAAACAAGGTCAGTGAGTTGTCTTCCGTCTGCATCACTAGCGCGATCACCGTGCGTTGCGACCAGTCTCGCAAGCCCGCGTACAGCGACGCCGCATGGGCGGGGTGGCGCAGCATCTGGCCCAGCCACTTCAACCAGCGCGGCACTTTACCGCCGCCGTCGGTCATCACCGTGGTCAGCAGCGCCATCGAATTGGAGCCTTTGCCGTAGCGCACCGGTTCGATGTGAGTCTTGTCGTCGGGATGAATCGACGACGTAATCGCGATGCCCTGGGTGAAATCGACGCGCTTGCGGTCACGAAGTTTGACACTGGCGGTGCACAGCGCCTCCGAGTTCGTGCGGGTCAGCTCGCCCAGCCGATCCGAAATGTCAGGCAAGATGCCCATCGCTTTCATTCGATGCAGCAGCTGCTGAGTCCCCCAGGTGCCGGCTGCGAAGACAACCTGTTCGGCGGTAATGGTTTTCGAAGCCTTTTTACTTCGCCAGGAACCGGTGCGCACCGTGTCTACCGCGTAGCCTCCGTCGATCGGCCGAACAGCCGTGACAGTCGTCAGCTCGTGGATTCGGGCTCCCGCTCGCTCCGCCAGGTAGAGATAGTTCTTCAGCAGAGTGTTCTTGGCGTTGTGCCGGCAACCGGTCATGCATTCGCCGACTTCGAGACAACCCCGCCGACGCGGGCCCACGCCGCCGAAAAACGGGTCGTCTACCTCGACGCCGGGCGCCTTGAAATTATCCGGCCCGAAGAACACACCGACCGGGGTCATGCCGAACGTGTCCTTGACCCCCATCTGCTCGGCGACGGTGAGCAGCACCTCATCCGACGGCGTCATGGTGGGGTTGGTCACCACCCCGAGCATGCGCTTTGCCTGGTTGTAGTACGGCGCCAGCTCGGCTTTCCAGTCGCTGATGTCGGCCCAGTGCGGATCCTTGTAGAACGCATCGGATTTTGGCTCGTAGAGGGTATTGGCGTATACCAGCGAACCACCGCCGACGCCGGCACCAGCGAGAACCAGCACATCGGGGAGTAGATGAATTCGCTGAATTCCGGTGCAGCCCAACTTCGGTGCCCAGAAGAACTTGCGCACCTCCCAGTTGGTTTTAGGGAACTCGTCGTCGGCGAACCGCCGTCCGGCCTCGACGACTCCTACGGCATAACCCTTCTCGGTGAGTCGCAAGGCTGCAACCGATCCGCCGAAACCTGACCCGATGACCACGACGTCGTAGTCGAAGTGCTTTGACATCGCATGTTCTCCTATTTTGCCGCCGCAGTTATCCGGATGCCGTCAGAATGCGGTTCAGCATGAACCGCCCGGATTCCTCGTCGACCATTTCCAGGGCGATGCGCCGCGCGCGGACCGCGGCGCGGTCGGCCTTCACGTTGAGGTCACGCCTGGGCACTGTCTCCTCACCCAGACGACCCTGAATCGTCTCGAGAACCACCGCATCCCGCATCGCCCACTCACGGAACATGGTGCGCAGAAATTCTCCGACGCGGGCGTCGTCCGTCGCGAAATTGCGGGCCATCTGTAGGAAGACGTGGGTCGTTTGCGCCGATTCGGGGGTGAATCCCTGAATCCGCAAGAGCTCGTGGCCTTTCCCATCCTGGGGAGCAATGACGTAATGCTGGACATGCAGCGCCGGTGAGACGAATGCGGCTTCCTCACGTCGGTTGCCGGGCGTGTCAGCAGAAAGGCCGGTGATCTCGGCTTCCCACGGCGCGAGCCCGCTCGCCGGTATCTCCCGGGAGTAGGAGACGGACCTTTCCGAGACTTCTACCTCGTCGAGTTGTGGCAGCACGTCGACATTCGGCGGGACCACCTCGGGATGCATCACGAACACGTCGGTGAGGTCGAGGTAATGCTCATGCAGCAGCAGGTAATTCGCATCTATACGCAATACCTCGGTAGTGCTCGCCCAGGCCGTCCCGTCGCCGTACCACGGCACACGTGGTGGCGGGCGCAGCGCGGCGACGCCGGGATCACCCAACCAGATCCAGACGAACGGCGACTGCTCGTATACGGGGTAGGTACGCACTCGGGCGCCCGGCGGCACGTTCTCCTGCGAGGGCACGTCGACCAGACAGCCGTCGGGGTCGTAGCCGAAACCGTGGTAGCCGCAGATCACCCGATCGCCGTCTCGGCGCCCGGCCGAAAGCGGATAGGCGCGGTGGATGCAGCGGTCCTCCATCGCCACCACTTCTCCGGAGCCGCGACGGTACATAACAACGGGCCTATCGAGCAGGCGACGCGCCAGCAGGCCGTGCCCAACCTCGTCGCTGATCGCAGCGACATACCAACAATTGAACGGGTAGTTGGACCTCATAGGTCGAGCACCAACCTTTCTGAGCGGGAGCGCGAAACGCAGATCAGTATGCTTTGGTTCGCTGCCTTCTCGGCGTCGTTGAGCACGGAGTCGCGGTGATCGCCCTCGCCTTCGATGATGTCGCATTCGCAGGTGCCGCAGACACCTTCCATGCAGGAGCCGAGCACGTCGACGCCGGCTTCCTCGCATACTTCGTAGATCGATTTCTCCTGTGGCACAGTCAATGTCACGCCAGAGCGCTGACATTCCACTTCGAATGTCGCCAACGCGTCCGGGGATGGTTCCTCGAGCGCCTTGGCCGAGAACCGCTCGATGTGCAGACTGTCCGCTGGCCAAGTTTTACAGGCATCCTCGACCGCGCTCAGCAGCCCTTCGGGTCCGCAGCAGTACACCAGCGTGTTCTCTCCAGGGGTGGATAGCACCGTGCCGAGGTTCTCCCGAAAGTTCCCCTGGTCCTGGGCATCTCCGGCGCAAACGGTGACGCGGTCACGGTAGCGTTGCAAGTCGTCGACGAAGGCCATCGACGACCGCGTCCTGCCGCCGTAGAGCAGACGCCAGTCGGCACCGGCCGCCTCGGCCGCGCCGATCATCGGCAGCATCGGGGTGATGCCGATGCCGCCGGCCACGAACAGATACCGCGGTGAACCCACCAGCGGGAAGTGGTTGCGCGGACCGCGGACTCGTACCGTGGCGCCCTCGTGCAGCTTGTCGTGCACGAACTGGGATCCGCCGCGACTATTGGGATCGAGCAGCACGCCGACTTGCCATTCGGCGCGGTTGGCGGTGTCGCCGCACAGCGAGTATTGCCGCACCAGAGACGGTGTCATCATCAGATCGATATGTGCACCCGGCGCCCACTCCGGCAGGTCTGCGCCGGTCGGATCGGCGAGCGTCAGCGTGACGACGCCGTCGGAGACCGTCTCGCGGCGGCAAACTTCGACGTCGACCTCGACTTCGCGGTAGGCGGCCTTGGCCCGGGTCGTCTGTTCCGTCGTCGTCATTATGTTCTCCGCACCGGAATTGAGTTGTACTGGTTGAGAAATAGCGCCCGCACCCGGTTCGGCTCACCGTCGAGTTCCAGGTCGGGGAAGCGTTCCAGCGTCTGTTGGATCCACAGCCTCAGCTCCAGCCGGGCGAGGTTGGTGCCCAGGCAAAAGTGGCGTCCGCGACCGCCGAAGGCTTGGTGTTTGTCCGCGAGGCCCTCACGGGTGATGTCGAATGTGTGCGGATTCGGAAACACCGACTCATCCCGGTTGGACGCGATGTACCACAGCAGCAACCGATCGTTTTCTTTGATCTGCTTGCCGCCCAGCTCGGTGTCCTTGGTGGCGGCGCGCGCCATGAACGCGAACGCGGGATACATGCGCAGCCCCTCTTCCACCGCCGCGGGGATCAGCTCGGGGTGTTCACGCAGCTGCTGGCGCAGTTCCGGGTTGCGCATGATCTCCAGCATCGTCGAGCTGTAGGTTGCCCGGGTCGAGTCGTTGCCCGCCGACATGAGCAACACGAAAAACGTGGCGATTTCCAGCTCGTTGAGCTTCTCGCCGTCAACCTCGGCGTTGACCATCGCGTCGAGCAAGTTGCCGCCAATAGACTCGTCGCGCTTCGCGATCCGACCTTGGGTGTACTCGACGATCTCGGTGACCACTCCCGTCGGGTCATCCCATTGCTTCCGGATTTCCGGATCTTCGAACGCGGTGAACACGTTTGTCCAGTGCACAAGCGTGGCGTCGTCCTCGGGAGGGGTGCCCAGCAGCGAACCGATCACACGGGCTGGGATGGGCCGCGCGACATCGGCGACCAGGTCGAATCGCTCCTTGTCCGCCACGCTGTCGAGCACGCCGCTGATGATCTGCTTGACGTGTCCCTCGTGACCAGCGACCGCCTCCGGGGTGAATTCCTTGATGACCATGGCCTTGAGCCGGTCGTGGCGCGGCGGGTCCATCGAAATCAGCTGCAGCCGCTGAAGATCCAATGAGATGCTGCCTATCTCATCCCAATGGAAGATGCCGCGCTTTTCGGAGGAGAACGTCCGGTGATCGCGGCTCACGGTACGCACATCCTCGAAGCGGGTGATGTCCCAGAACCCACCCTCGTCCGGCCTGTTGCGTTGCGGACTGAAGTGGATAGGGTCTTCGCGCTGCATCCGGGCGAACAGCTCATAAGGCGGACCGTCGTCCCACACTGCCTGGTCGGCCAGGTCGACAGTGTCGAGATCCCGTTCGTGGATGGCTGTCATGGCTGCTCCTTTTACTTACGTTGAATTACTTCGTGTTTCGACTTACGGCATAGGACTTGCCGTCGACGCGGGGCTGCTGATGATGTTCAGTCTGCGCCGCGGGGCCTTGACGGTAAATGGTTTGAGGGCAAAGATCGGTGCGGGCAGGGAAATTAGTCGCGGCCACGCCGGGTTACGTGGGCGTGAGAGTGATTGCAACCAAAATTGGTGCGCGACAAGCGATTCCATCATGCCTCTATCGGGACGGCCGGAATGGCTATGTCGCGTTTGAGGATCTTGCCCGTCGGGCCCTTCGGCAGTTCGTCGACGAACCAGATCCGCCTCGGGTACTTATAGGAGGCAACGCGCTCTTTGACGAACTCCCGGATCGCCACCGCGTCGGCCTCGGCTTTGGGTAGCAATGCGATCGCGGCGCCGACCTCTTCGCCGAGCAGCTCGTCCGGCACCCCGATCACCGCGGCTTCGCGGACGGCGGGATGCTCGTGGAGGACCTCTTCGATCTCGCGGGGGTAGATGTTGTAGCCGCCGCGGATGATCATGTCCTTGAAGCGGTCGACGATGAAGAAGTAACCATCGGCGTCGACGCGCGCCAGATCGCCGGTGCGGAACCAGCCGTCACCATCGATGGCCGCGGTCGTCGCATCGGGCCGGTTCCAGTAGCCCTTCATGACATTGTTTCCACGAATGGCGATTTCGCCGACGCCGTCTCCCATGTCGCAGCCGGCGTCGACCAGTTTCATCTCCACGCCGTCCACCGGCGTACCGATCGACCCGGGTTTGCGCGGCCGGCCAGGATGGTTGAACGAGGCCACCGGAGAGGTTTCGCTCAGCCCGTAGCCTTCGAGCACCAAAGCGTCAAAAGCGCTTTCGAAGGCGCGCATCACCTCGACCGGCATCGCGGCCCCACCGGAGATGCACAGCCGCAGCGAACCGGTGTCGGGGCGTGCACCGCTGTGCAGCATGGCGGCGAACATCGTTGGGACGCCCTCGAATACGCTGACCTTGTCCCGTGCAATGATCTCCAGCGCCCGCTCGGGAGAGAACCGCGGAGTCAGCGTCAGGCAGCTTCCCGCCGCGACCGCGGCGTTGAGCCCCGCGGTTTGCCCGAACGCGTGAAACAGCGGAAGGGCGCCCAGAATCACGTCTTCGGACGAGAGGTTCAGCATCCGCGCCACCGTCTCGGCGTTCTGCCGCAGGTTGTCATGGGTCAGCTCCGCGCCCTTCGGCGTGCCGGTGGTGCCCGACGTGTAGAGGATGACCGCGGTATCGGTGCCCCGTCGCGGGACGGGTTCGGCGACGGGTGCGGCGGAGCAGATCAGTTCTTCGAACTCTCCGGGGATAACGGCGATGCACTCGGCCCCGGCGGCGGCCGCACCCGCCTGAGCGGCCGGGAGGAACTCATGCCAGGCGAGCACGGCCTTGGCCGCCGAGTCGGAGAGGTAGAAGGTTGTCTCGCGTTCCTTCAGGAGGACATTCATCGGCACCACCACCCCGCCGGCTCGCAGCACTCCGTAGTAGGCCACGGCAAAGTAGGGGACATTGGGCAACATGACGCCGACCCGGTCGCCGGGACGCAGACCCCCTCGACCAGCAAGCCGGCCAGGCAAGCGCTAGCTGCGTCTAGTCCCGCATAGGGGATTTCGATTTCGTCGAGGCGCAGCGCCACACTGTCGGGCTGGCGACGAGCGGTCACCGTCAGGTTCAGCGCCAGGTTGGTCATCGCGTCGTCCCCGATCAACCCAGAATCGGGAAGCCGCGACGTTTGGCGAGGCGATCCATGCCGTCCTGGATCGCAGCCTCGACCTGGTCGTACACCGAGTTGACGTATTCGGTGTCGTCGGCGCGCTCGGGGTCGGTATCGACATGGATCGGATCCAGGAACTCGGTGCGGATCTTCGCCGGCAGGGGCAGGTGGGCAGGCAGGATTTCAATGGCGAGCGGGAACGGCACGCCCGCGATGATCGGCGCCGTCGCGCCGCGCAGCCGCTTGCCCAGACCGGTCCAGCGGGCGATGAACCGGCCTTCGGAGAGCACGAAGACGGTGTCGTGGCCGCCTACCGTCGCCACCGGCACAATCGGGACTCCTGAGCGAATGGCTTGGCGGACAAAGCCTTTGCGGCCGAACAACAGCGCCTTGTCGCGATGACGCCAGCTCCGCATCGCGTCCTGCTCGCCGCCCGGCCAGACGATCACGTCGTGGCCCGCAGCCAATGCTTCGGTGACTCCTTGACGTGACGCGGGGATCACGCCGACCGCCTTGAAATAGTCGCCCAATAGCGGAGCGGCCATCAGCACGTCGTGGGCGGTGCCGTGCAGGATTCGGCGTCCTTCGAATCGGCGGTGCCAGGAGTGCACCAGCGTCCAGGCGTCCATCGTCAGGGCTCCGCCGGAGTGGATGCCGATCAGCAGCGAGGGCTCGTCCGGGATCCGGTGCCAGCCGTCGATCTCAAGGCGAAAATAGTGGTCGCACAAGAAGTTCCAGACCGGGTTTTGGACGTAGCGCATAAACGTCTGATTGGGGCCGCGAAGCGGTTCCGTGCCGCCGGTGCGACCGGCGACCAATTGGGCAAGCCATCCTCGTGGGGCCCGCGCCTTCCCGTTATGTGGGGTTCGGATCATGTCCGTCAACCCGTTGGGCGGGGGTGCTGTTGTCGTAGCCATCAGGTCCCATCCGTTTTCGTAGTTACTGCATCCACGTAGTTAGTGGATCGGGTGGGAGCGACGCGGACCGGCGAAGACATACGGTCGAGTGTCCGTCCACTGTGATTCGACGTCTTCAGAGCCGATTCCGAGATTTCACGGCCCACTTTGGCGGCCATTACAACCGCATTCCGGAAAGTTCAAGCGCCCACCAGAGCCCGACAAGGACTTCTGTCTCGTGCAGACTTGCGCCGGTCAACTCCTCGAAGCGCGTCAGCCGGTAACGCACGGTGTTCTGATGAACGAACAACCGCTTGGCAGTTCGCTCCACATGCATGTCGCAAGTCAGGTATGCGCGTAACGTCGCCGTCAATTCGGTGCCTGAGCCCCCTGCGGCCAACGGTTCCAGGTATCGCCGGCGGAGCAGTTCACCGATATCGACGTCCATTGCTACGGCTGCCCGCACACCCAACGACTCGAGGTCGTAGGCGCCGCGCAGATTGCACGCCTGTACCGTCATCAACGCACGCGCGGCGAGGCGATACGACTCGGCGAGGTGCTTCAGCGATCTGGGTGGGCCGAATCCGGCGACACCGTCGATGGTGTTGGGCGGCGGCTCGCTTAGGAAACCTGCCAGGTCGCCGTCGACGACCGCGCAAAGTCCGCGGCGGCGCTGCACCGGGTCACCGAAACCCAACGCCCGCTCAAGCGTGCGCTGGTGCACCCCGTCACCGAGCCGGGCCCGGACCGCGACATATTCGCCTGCCGGATCGAGCCCGTACACCTCAGCGTGCACAGCAACTTCGGCGACGGGGAGCGTCCCCAGTAGCGCACCGCGAACAAACGCGGTGCGCCGCTCTTCTTCGGCGATCGCCTGTGCGACTTCGGCGCGGCGATGCGCCTTGGCGGTCGCGACCATGGCGACGTCCGACCACGCCAGGACCGACTGGATGAATTCCAGTATGTGGCCGTCTCCGACGGCGAGCCGTTGGACCACCTCGCGCGCATAACCGAAGACCACCTCGACACCGATCCGCCAGGCGCGGAGCATGTCGTCGACGGGTATACCTTCGCGCGCTCGCGCCTCGCCGATAGCGGCAAGCTCCGCAAGTTCGTCGCAACTGACGTCCGCATGTCCGCCGGTGGCGGACAGCAACACCCGTCGAACCTGTAGTCCCACTTCTGCGGCGAGCGTCTGCCGGGGAATCGAGCGATACGCGGGAAGCCGTGCCTGCATTGCCTCGCGGATGCGCTCGGCAAGCTCTTGGTACTCGCCGAGCATTGTCTCGAAGAGCACCGCGGCGGCCTCGCCGGCGCAGTCGCCGATCCGCGGCGCGTCCTGCGACTCGCCCGGCAGTGTCAACACCAGATGTCGTGTCATCACGCCGGAGCGGCGGCGGCAATCGGACGGGCCATCGCCGGCGCGGACTTCCCGGCCGTCCTACCGTTCCGCAATTCGTTGAGCTTGTGTCCGGCCGTCCAGCCGAGCGGGATGAGCACCGGCAGCAGAACCATGATCAGGTAGATGAACAAGCCGAGCATGGAAGTCTCTCCTCTCTCCGCGCCGCGGAGACAATGTGGATTTACTGGTTTTCAGAACGCTCGGTGCCGAATTTGAGGCCCCCCTGCGCTGGTGAAGAAATTACGGAGTACGCGTCCGCGGGTCGACGTCGTGCGCGGACCAACTATCGGCGGTGTGTTGTCTTCCGGGGACAACGCCAACTACGTTCGGACCATGGGGGCGGACGGCAGTCGCACCGACCGCGCGATCGTTGAAAAGACCGCGGCATTGGTCGCCAGCAGGCTTGATGACCAGCTGGAGGCGGCCACGCGGTCAATCCAGCAACTGCTGATCGCCGAAATCACCGACCTGGCCGGGGACGCGCAGCTGGTCCAGTTGTTGCGCGATACCGTCGCGTCCAACGTCGACACCTTTTTCTCGGCGATTCGCAACGGCATTCCTATTGAGCACATCGAGCCGCCGACCGCCGCACTGGAGTATTCGCGGCGGCTGGCACAGCGGGATGTCTCTGCGGACGCTTTGGTGCGTGCCTACCGGCTCGGCCATCGGGCGGCACTAGGCGTGGTGCTCAATGAGATTCGGGCGTCCGATCTCGATCCGCAACTGAGCCTGGACGTATACGAGGAAATGGCTGCGGTGTCGTTCGCCTACATCGACTTCATCTCGCAGCGGGTGGTGGCCGTCTATCAAGACGAGCGCGACCGCTGGCTGAGCAATCGAAACACCTTGCGCGCGCTGCATGTTCGCGAGTTGCTCGCTGGTGGCGACGCCGACGTCGACGCTGCGACCATCGCGATCCGGTACCCGCTGCGACGTCTGCACGTCGCGATCGTCACCTGGTGTTGCGAGTCCAACGACGCAGGCGAACTGGACTCGATGGAGCGTTTTGTGCACAAGCTATCTGAATCGGTTGGCGCTCAGGAGAGTCCGCTGTTCATCTCGGTGGATCGCGTGACCGCGTGGGCATGGATTCCGGTACCGGCCGACTCGGCGCCCGATGTGCTGGCCAAGATGCGCCGGTTCGCCGAGACGGTGACGGACGCGCCGTCCATCGCGGCCGGCAAACCGCTGCCGGGAATCGACGGCTTTCGCCGTTCACATCAGCAGGCGCAGCATGGCCGTTCGGTAGCGATCGCGTCAGGTATGACAAGCCGACGGATCATCGCCCCCAACGATCCGGGCCTGGAGATAGCGGCGCTGTTGGGCGACAGCGTCGAATCCGCTTCGGCGTGGATCGCCGAGGTGCTTGGGCCGCTCGCGTCCGACACCGAAGGCGACGAGCGGTTACGCGAAACACTGCGGATTTTTCTGCGCACCGGCGGCAGTCACAAAGCGGCCGCCGAGGAGCTCCACCTGCACTCCAATTCGGTCAAATATCGCGTGCACCGGGCGATGGAACGACGCGGCCGGCCGATCGACGACGACCGCTTGGATGTCGAGGTCGCATTGCTGCTCTGCCACTGGTTCGGCACCGCCGTCCTCGCCTGAGGGTTTCGAAGGCGGTAGCGTCGCTTTCAGCGCACAAGATTGCCATAGGAGGTCCCGTGCTAGGACGACGAAAACGTCGAGGACCAGAGAATGTGGATATCGTCGAGGTATCCGTCAGCAATTCCAGCGAGGACAAGCGTTACGAGATCAGCGCCGACGGTGTGCACGCCGGCTTAGCCGCCTACGTCGACACTCGCAATCAGCGCATCTTCTACCACACCGAAATCGACGACAAGTTTGCCGGTCGTGGCCTTGCCAACAAGCTCATCGCCTTCGCGCTGGACGATACCCGCGCCGCGGGCAAACGGATCGTGGCGATGTGTCCCTTCGTCGCCTCCTACGCCGACAAACACGAGGACTACGACGACATCCTCGATCCCATCACTCCGCAGTCGCACGCGGCGGTGCAAGCCGAAACTTCTTGAGCTTGAGCATCGGTTGGCCCGGCGCCGTTGCCGGGCCAACCGAAAGTTGGCTTACTACTTGAACAGATCGTTGTGGTCGGCTTTGATCATGTCCGCGCCCTTCTCGCCAACCATGTAGACGGTGTTTTGGATGCGGCAGTCGGGAATGATCGGGAAGACGGAAGCATCGATAACACGGAGTTTGTTGACGCCGTGGACCTTCAGCTTCGGGTCAACCACACCCTGCTCGATGTTCTTGGACAGCCGGTTGGTGCCGCACGGGTGGTATGACGTCTGCACGCGATCCTGAATCGACGTCCTCATCAGCTCGTTCGAGTGCAGCGGCATATCCCAGGGGTACTGGCTGACGACAAGGTCCTTGAAGCCGTCGCCTTTGGTGAGAATGTCGTAGACGAACCTGATGCCCTCACGTAACCCGATGATGTCCAGCTCGCTGGCAAGGAAATTCAGGTTGATGTTGGGCTGCACCAGTGGGTCGGCACTATTCAGCGTCACCTCACCGCCTTCGTACGTCGGGCGTACCAGGTCAACCATCACCGTGAGGTGGTCGCCTTCCTCGGGAGTCGGGTACTGCCACTGGAACGCACTGCCGAACATCGGAACAAAATCGAGTTCGAAGTGCGGCTGCCCCTCCGGCGAGAAGGGGTCGAGCCCGCCGTTAGCCGCCTTGGCCTCGCGGTAGATGGGATCGTTCTCCAAGTACTCGTCGATGCGGGGGAAACCGATCATCTCGAGGAGACCTGAGCCGATTGGTCCGGAATGGTCCTTCTGGTAGGCGGCGACAGCAGCCTGGTAGTTGGCACCCTGGCGGATAAGGGTGTCGTCCATGCCGAAGCCGTCCTTGATCCGCATGACGAAGGGGACGCCGGGGTGGTCGAAAAGGTGCTGGCCGACATGGCGAGAGTCGACAACTACGGGGATACCGTGCTTGGCCAACTCGCGGGCGGGACCGATACCGCTGAGCATGAGTAGCTTGGGGCTCTCGAACGCCCCCTGGGCGAGGATGACTTCGCGGGTGGCGTAGTAGTTGTGCTCGTTGCCGGACGCGTCGATGACCGTCACACCTTTGCACGTGCGATCGGCGTAATCGATGATCAGACGCCTGGAACGAACTTGCGGCACAATCGTGACGTTGGACTTGTCCTTCACGAACAGGAAGCTGCCGGAGCGCTGGCCGTTGTAGATGCTGTTGATGGAGTGGGTGAGGCCGTTCATCTCACCGTCGTAGATGTTCTCGGTAAGAGGCAAGCCGCGGGACGTCCAAGCCTCGATGACAGCCTTTCGGAAGTTCTCCAACTCAGGGATGTCGGCATGGGAAATCGGGAGGGGGCCTCCGGCGCCGATCTTCTCGAGTTCGGCCGGGTAGCGTTTGGCATCCTTCGGATCACCGTGGTAGGTAGCGCTTTTGCGCAGATACGGCAGAAGGGGCTCCCAAGTCCATTCCTGGCCGCCGTACTCCGCCCATCGATCATAGGTCGGCTTGCAGCCGGGGACCCAGCTGAAGTAATTCGCCGACGAGCTGCCACCGAGGATCCTGCCGCGGGTGCATTGCTTGTCGATGCGCTCCCAGACGGGACGGCCGACGAACTTGGCCTTGTAGTTCCAGTCATACTCGGAGCCGCGCAGGCCCATAGCCAATGAAGGAGTGGTAACCCCCTCAAGATCCCAGGGGTTGCCGACACCTGCCTCGACGATCAGGACCTTGACGTTGGGGTTCTCGGCAAGACGCCCGGCAACGACGCAGCCCGCCGTTCCGCCACCAACGACGATAAAGTCAAAGCGACCTCCATCTTGGGCGCTGAGTTCTTCCTCTAACACGAGTTCCTCCTCTAAATCTCGGGTGTTTAGCAGGGCCGCATCATCTAGCCGTCGTTTCCTATTGGGATGCGGATTCTGCAGTTAGCAGCATGTGCGTATGCGGCTTGGATCTCCATGGAGTCAGCTCCGTAATTTGGCCAAATTCCTTGCCGCGCTTTGGTGGCCGCTACAAGTGCGTCGTCGGCAAAGCCCTCGCGAGCTGAAAGGTGCTTAAACAGACTCGAATAGCCCGAGCGACGATGCGGTTGCACCGAAACTTAAGCCACTGCGAACCGTGGCGTGTCGTGTGCGTGGTTTACGTGTCGTCGAGGTCGTGCCGATGACCAAAAGCGCGCCGCGGCAACGGGTTATCCCTTGAGGTTAGCGGCGCGGATGCCGTCCTCGACTTTTTTGCCGATGTCGGCGTCGATGTTGTACCAGTATTCGACGACGCGGGACAGCACGGGCTCTTTCACGCCGTCGGAGACATGGTGAACGATATTGTGTACCAAGCGTTCCCGCTGCGCATCGTCCATCACGTCGCGCACCAGGGCGCCGGCCTGGCCCCAGTCGTCATCATCGGGTCGCGGCGTGTAGGCGGCGCGCACCATCTGTCCGTCAGCCGACCAGCCGATCTCCGACGCCCGGGCCGGGTCGGCCTTCGGCCCCCCGACGGAGTTGGGAGCATAGACCGGATCGGTGGAGTTGACAAAGCGCATCTGCCCATCCTTGGAATAGCTGCGCACCGGGCACTTTGGGGCATTGACCGGAATCTGGTTGTGGTTGGCCCCCACCCGATAGCGGTGCGCATCGGCGTAGGCGAAACTGCGTCCCAGCAATAGCTTGTCCGGGCTTAATCCGATCCCGGGCACCAGATCGTGCGGCGCGAAGGTTGCCTGCTCGACCTCCGTGTGGTGGTCGGTGACGTTGCGGTCCAGTGTCATGGTGCCCAGATCGATGAGTGGATAGTCGGCATGCGGCCACACCTTGGTCACATCAAAAGGATTCAGGCGGTACGTTTTGGCTCCCTCGAACGGCATGATCTGCACCTTCAACGACCAGCTCGGATACTCCCCGCGCACGATGGCGTCGTGCAGATCCCGCATGCAGCAGTCCGGATCCGTCCCGGCCAGTCGGTCTCCCTCTTCCTGGGTCAACCACTCGATGCCCTGATTCGTCTTGAAGTGAAACTTCACCCAAAAGATCTCCCCGGCAGCGTTGAGCAAGCTGAACGTATGCAGCCCATAGCCGTTCATGTGCCGAAACGTCTTGGGGATACCGCGATCCCCCATCACCAGCGTCACCAGATGCGCGGTCTCCGGAGACAGGGTCCAAAAATCCCACTGCATATTGTGGTCGTGGCAATTGTTGTTGGCGCGGCGCTTGGCCGAGCGGATCATCTGCGGGAACTTGATCGGGTCGCGGATGAAGAAGATCGGCACATTGTTGCCGACGATGTCCAGGTTCCCCTCGGTGGTGTAGAACTTCACCGAAAATCCGCGTGTATCGCGCAAAGTGTCGGCGCTGCCACGCTCGCCGGCGTTGGTGGCAAGCCGGACAAACACATCCGTCACCGCCCCAGGTTGAAACACCGCGGCCTTGGTGTAGGCGCTCAGATCATTGGTGACCTCAAACCGACCGAACGCACCAGCCCCCTTGGCGTGCGGTTGACGCTCGGGCACCCGCTCCCGATTGAACGCGGCCATCTGCTCGATCAGATAGGAATCCTGCAGCAGGATCGGCCCATCGGGACCCACCGTCAACGACAGTTCATCACTGGGCGCCGGAGCTCCCGCATTGGTCGTTGTGAAATTCTCCGTCATCACTATCCTCTCCCGATCGAAACCTTCAGATAACCAACACAGTTCGCGCAAATCGACGAATGAGGTCGACGTCAGCGCGCCGACCGCGAAGGAGAAGTAGCGCCAAACCCTAGGTGGTCCAGGGGAATCGAAGGCGGCTACTCAAACTTTCGGTATGAATCGATATCTGCCTGTTCGAGTGACCGCGCGAATTGTTCACCCTTGTCCGTCAGCTGCATCCACGCGGCATACATCCATCTCTCCGGATCGTCGTAGTGCTTGAGGTAGACGTGGGAGATCTTGTGCATCGATCTCTCCAGCGGCTGGTCCCACGGAACGAATCGTTCGCCTTCGGTGGCCACGCCGCCCAGGTGTTCACCCAGCATGACCTGGGCGCCCAGCCGGACCAGTCCGTCGTTCACCAAGGATCGAATGACCTCCAGGGTCTCGTTCTGCACCTCCGACGGTGCTGCCGACGGATTGCGTTGTTTGACGTGCCAATCCACGGCATTCAAGTCCACAGGTTGACCGAGTCCGTCGAGCAGAAGCCCGCGTCGCACCAGCTCGCGTGACGTGATTTCACCCTTCGCTTGCATATCGCTGTCAGCCTCCTTGCTGTAGCTTGGCGCCCTGCATTCCACTGT
>NZ_JCALDF010000021.1:0-85800 GCF_059812725.1 Mycobacterium sp. NGS41 | reverse complement strand
CGTGAGCCAATCGATCGTGTGGCCGGGAACCGGCCGCATCACGCTGGCGCTGCTGGCGGTGGTGCCCGCCGCGATGGCCTACCCCTGGCACACCACCCGCGATTACTGGCTGATCGGTATCGCGGCTGCCGTTGTGATCGTGCTGTTCAGCTGGTGGCGTGGCTTGCACTTCACGACCATCCTGGGCCGCCGAGTGGCGATGCTGTTCCGGCCAGGCCAATCCGCGCACGAGTTCGGCAGTACCACAAGCACAACGGCGCTGCTGCGGATCGGGCCGCCCGCCGGCGACTCGGACGTGTTCCCGCTGCCGCTGATCGCCCGGTACCTGAACTGCTACGGTATTCGCGCCGACGCGCTGCGAATCACCAGCCGCGGCAACGGATCCGGTGTCCGGGATACCTGGATCGGGCTGACCATATCGGCGGTCGACAACCTCGCGGCGCTGCAAGCGCGCTCGGCGCGCATCCCGTTGCACGAGACCGCGCAGGTCGCGGCGCGCCGGCTCGCTGACCACCTTCGGGAAATCGGCTGGGACGCCGCCACTGTGAGTCCCGAAGAGGCGCCGCGCCTGGTCACCTCTGCAGGCCGCGAGACGTGGCGCGGACTGCCGCAAGGCCAGGATTACCTGGCGGCGTACCGGGTCATCGTGGATGGCGGGCTGCCCGACAAGTTGGCTGCCATCCGGTCGCATCCGGCGCGCGAGACCTGGACGGCGTTGGAGATCGCCGGGGAGCCAACGAGTTACACGGTTGCGGCCGCATGTGCCTTCCGCACCGAGAGCCGGCCCGAGGGCGCTGGGCCGCTGACCGGTCTGATCCCGCAACGCGGAAACCATCTCCCGGCGCTGAAGGCATTGAGTCTCTTGTCCACTCAGCGACTCGACGGGCACACCGCTGCGCCCGCCGACCTGCTGGATCGGCTGAACTGGCCTACTCCGCTCACTGGCGCCCATCGCGCGGCGCTGACCGAGGTGATTACTCGAACATGAAACTGTGCAGAAACGGGGTCATCCGCCGCAGGTAGTCCAGCTGGCTGATGTGCATCACGTGGCTGCCGGGAAACCAGTGCAGCCGGCAGCGATCCCAATGCTCCCAAAGTGTTACGGCGTGTTCGGGTGGAGCCATTCGGTCGCCGAGGCCGGTGATGATCATCCGGCGATCTTTGGGGATCACCGGCGAATAGTTCAGTGGACAGTGGTAGGCCATGCCGGCATTCAACTCGTCGCGGTTGATGTTGGTGAGCCACAGGCCAAGCTTGACCAGTTGGTTGGCCGGGAACCACTCGTCGAACAACTTCGCCGGGCTGACGACGGGACAGTTGGGAATCACCGCCTCGAGCCGGTCTTCGACGGTGGCAAGCAGTGCGGACGTGTAGCCGCCCAGCGATAGCCCGGTCAATGCCACGCGTTCGACACCGGTGTGGTGCAGATAGTCCACGATTGATCGAAAGTCGTGCACGGCCTGGGCCATCGACTCGGCGAAACCGCTTAGCCCGCTGGCGAAATAGCCGAAGCCGCTGAAGGGCGAATGCCTTTCGGCTCGCCGCCCGTGAAACGGCAAGGTGTACAACAGCACGTCGTAGCCTGACCGGTAGTACCACGGCAGCGAGAAAAACAAGCCATTGAGTACATATGACGAACCCATGAAGCCGTGGATGACGCACAGCGTCGGGCGTGGCCCGTCGTCGTGGCGCCAGTGCTGCGCCCGCACGATGTTGTTGGACCTGAGTCCGCTCCACTGTTTGCGCAGCGCGGGATTGATTGCCCTGAAGCTGCTGCGGAACTCGATGTTGTCGACGGTCCCGCGCGCGAGTCGCTCCGCAATCACGTTGGCCCGACGCGATGAAACCCGCGGAATCTCGGTGGGCGCCGGAAACGACTTGGCCGTGTCCCGCTCGGCCGCCAGGTCGGCATAGAAGCTCAGGTTGCCGCGTTCGCTACCGGATTGGCGTAGGACGTTGGCGATAACGACCGGCGTCACCGTCGTCGTGAGCACCGACGCTACGGCGGTGCGCATCGCGAGGTCGCCCATCGCGGCCGCGTCGACAATCAAGCGCTGGCGCAGCGGCAAGGCGGAACGTGGGGGTAGTCCGTCGGCGTCGGCCGGCACGTCGGCGCCGGGCGCCTCCGCTACGGGAAGGGGCGGATCTATCGTTTCTGCGTCGGACATCGCTGTCAGCTCGCCTTTCTTGCCGGTGAACGAGATGGTATCCCGCCGACTACCGATACGGTGCGCGCCCGAGAACCATTCGGTAATACGGTTTGTCTAACCGTGCCGACGAGCGACGGTGTTGATCGGGAGGACCGACATGTGGGATCCGGAAGTCTACCTGGCCTTTGCGGACCACCGCAGCCGCCCGTTTTACGACTTGCTGTCGCGAGTGGGTGCCGAACGGGCGCGGCGGGTGGTCGATCTCGGCTGTGGACCGGGCCACCTGACCAGGTACCTCGCCAAGCGCTGGCCCGACGCGGTGATCGAGGCGCTGGACAGCTCGCCGGAAATGGTGGCCGCGGCCCGGGAACGTGGAATCGACGCCACCACCGGGGACTTGCGCAGCTGGAGGCCGAAGCCGGACACCGACGTCGTAGTCAGCAATGCGGCCTTGCATTGGGTGCCCGAACACGCCGACCTGCTGCTTCGGTGGACCGGGCAGCTGGCGCCGGGATCCTGGATCGCCGTCCAGATCCCGGGCAACTTCGAAACGCCGTCGCATGCCGCCGTACGGGCGCTGGCCCGTCGAGAGCCCTATGCAAAGATCATGCGCGACATACCATTTCGAGTCGGAGCGGTGGTTCAGCCACCGGTGCACTACGCCGACCTGCTGATGGACGCCGGATGCCGAGTCGACGTTTGGGAGACCACATACCTGCACCAACTGACCGGTGAGCACCCGGTATTGGAATGGATCACCGGCACCGCCCTGGTCCCGGTGCGCGACCGGCTCGACGACGAGGGCTGGGAGCGTTTCCGCCGAGAGCTCATCCCGTTGCTGGACGACGCCTACCCGGCCCGGCCCGACGGCACGACAATCTTCCCCTTCCGGCGGGTCTTCATCGTCGCGGAGGTCGGTGGAGCGCGCCGCCCAGGCTAGCCCAGCCGGGCGTGTTCCCTACGGATTGGTCTGCGTGGGCTGTTCCTCGATGCCCCGGTCGAAAGCGATGGCCGACCGGCTGGTCACCTTCGCATGATGCGTCTTCAGATACGTTTCGGTGTAGCGCGCGGCAATACGGGAACCAGCGAAATCCGAGGGTATGACGTCGTCGGTCCGCTGGCGCCAATCATGCAGGCGCACAGCCAAATCGGTTGCGATCTCGGCTATCACCCCGGAGTGATTAGTGATAAGCAGGTTGTTGGTTTCGGTGGGATCGGCACGCAGATCGTATAGTTCGCGCTCCGGACGTGGCGCCGTGACCAAGGGCGCCACCGCCAGACCGGAGGGGCTTTCCTGGATGTCCCAGGGCAGGTCCAGCATCGGCCGCGGTACGTAGTTCTCGATATAGCTGTATTCCTTGGTGCGGATTGCCCGGATGGGGTCGAACGCATCGTGATAGGTCTTCATGGTGTACACATGGTCGCGCACCGGATCGGTTTCCTCGTCCGGCGCCAGCAGCTGGGGTGCGTGCGACAGCCCCTCGACGTCGGCCGGTACATGGATACCGAGCAGCTCCAGCAGCGTCGGGACCAGATCGACGCCGCTGAACAGGTCGTCATAGATTCTGGGGGACGAGGCCCGGCCGGTGGGCGGACGGACAATCATGGCAATGCCGGTTCCGGCGTCATACAGCGTGGACTTCGCGCGGGGAAACGCCGGACCGTGATCGGTGAGGAACACCACCCAGGTGTTGGCATCCAGGCCAGTCTCGGTCAACGTGTCCAACAGCTGACCGACGGCCGCGTCGGCCGTGGCGATGGAACCGTAGAAGTCAGCGAGGTCCTGGCGCACCTCGGGGGTGTCGGGCAGGTAGTCGGGGAGCTTGACGGCCGAGCTGTCGGCCGGTTCATAGCGCTCCGGCGGAAAGGGCCGGTGGGTCTCGAAGAATCCGGCCGTCAACAGGAACGGCTGACCGGAAATTACCGGGGCGCCCTCGCGCATCCATTCCTGGACCTTGTCCACGACGTACTCGCAATAGGAGTTCGACACGTCGAACTCGTCGAAGCCCAGCCGCTTCGGGTAGGTCGTCTCGTGCTGCATACCGAAAAGTGCTGAATACCAGCCTGATTCGGACAGTATCTGGGGTAGGGTGCGGACCCCGGCGCGGTATTCCCAGCCGTGATGGGCCAGACCGACGAGCCCGTTGCTCTGCGGGTACCGGCCGGTGAACAGTGATCCTCGTGACGGGGAGCACAGCGGCGCGGTGGAATGGGCGCGGGTGAACAAAATGCCCTCTGCGGCAAGCCGGTCTAGCCGCGGGCTGGACACATCGGGGTGCCCGTAGACGCCCAGATAGCGCCCCAGGTCGTGCCAGTGCACCAGCAGCACATTGTCACGGCCGGCCGTCACAGCTTCAGTCTCATTTCGGTCACCTCGACCGGCGACGATACCTGAGTGGGCCGAAGCAACGACGGGCATGTTGACCGCATTAACCGGTCCTGGTGGCCCTCCTCACACCTCGTTGCGGTCACCGTCCGGGGTCTCAGGCCGCTCCCACCGGTTCTCGGAGACGAACTCGGCCAGCGGCCGCGCATAGGCCCATCCGTCCAGTTCCAGGGCGGGCCGGTCCGGAAATTCAGGTACCGGTCCCAGGCACAGGATGGCCACCGGTTCTGCATCCGCCGGCATGCCCAGTAGGTCCGCCAGCCGGCGCGGGTCGAACAGGGACACCCAACCCATGCCGAGGCCTTCGGACCGGGCCGCCAGCCACAGGTTCTGGATGGCGCACGACACCGACGCGAGATCCATTTGCGGCAGTGTTCGGCGGCCGAAGATGTGCGCATCGCGGTCCTCGCCGAGCGCCACCACCAGAAGTTCGGCGCACTCGCGAATGCCCTCGACCTTCAGCCGCAGAAATTCCTCGGCCCGCGGTCCCAGGGCTTGCGCGGTGAGCGCGCGTTCTTCGTCGACCAGGGCGTGGATGCGTCCTCGCAGCTGCCCGTCGGTGATCCGGAGGAAACGCCACGGCTGCATCAGGCCCACGCTGGGCGCGGCGTGCGCGGCCTGCAGCAGCCGCGCCAGCACATCCTCGCCAACCACGCCGCCGGGCACGAACCGGCGCATGTCGCGTCGTTCGGAGATCACCCGATACACGGCCTGCCGCTCCTGGGGACTGAACGCATAGTCGCGCACAGGAGTCATCGTAGAAAATCGCCGATCATCGTCACGGACTGAACGTGACGCCGACCGCGCGGAAGACGTATTCGGCCGGCACTTCGAAGGCCAGCGATCGACTCGGCAGGCGGGCCAGCACCTGTTCGGGGATGGCGTCCTTGTAATTCAACGAGAGGTGACCGCTGAATTTCGGGTCGACGTGGGCGACGTCGAGATCGAGGTGCAGGCCCGTTGGGGAGATCTCGGCTTTGGCGGCGCCGGCCCGCGCCTCGTCCCAGCGTACGTCGATCATGCGGCCGGCCAGCCTCGGCACCACCGACAATGTCGCGAGCGCCCGCTCTGCGGTGAAGGCCAGCGAGCCCACGAAGCTGCCGACGGTGTGTGACACGCGTAGACCGGGGACCGCCCCGCTGAACCGCCTGGTGACCGCGACGTACTCGGCGAGATAGAGAAGCCCTTCGGCCTCCAACTGGGCACGCATGTCGGCGGGCAGCTTGCCAATGCCGAACAGCTTGCGAACATAAACCGCCATACGACAGTATGACGGACCGCGGCGTAGGTGCTGGTATCGATGGAGTGGTGACCCGCCCCCGGATCCTGGCCGTTTCTTGCGCTCTGGTCGCCCTGGTGGTCTACGCCGTGATGTGGCTGGGCTATCGCCAGAACTGGGGCTGGCTGCACAGCTTCGACTGGTCATTGTTGAATGCCGCGCACAGCATCGGGATCAAGCACCCGGTCTGGGTGCAGTTCTGGGACGCCGTGTCGTTCGCGCTGGGGCCGATCCCGTTTCGGGTGCTGGGGATGGTCGGCGCGGTGGTTTCCGCGGTCAAGGGCCAGGTGCGGGCAGCGCTGTTGCTGCTGACTTGTCTGCCGCTCAACGGTTACGTGGCCAGTGGAGCCAAGGGCCTGGCCAACCGTCCGCGACCGGTCACCGCGCTGGTACCCGTACCGGAGACCTCGTTCCCGTCCGGGCACGCGCTCGAGGCGACGGCCGGCGCGCTGGCGCTGCTGACCGTCATGCTGCCGGTATTGAGCAGTTCGCTGCGCCGGGTCGCGATCGCGCTGGCCGCGGTCATTGTGCTTGCGGTCGGGACCGCCCGGGTGGCGTTGAACGTGCATAATCCATCCGACGTGCTGGCCGGCTGGGCGCTGGGATATCTGTATTTCCTGTTGTGTCTGTGGGTAATACACTTCCGCCCGCGAAGATTCCGGTCACGGCGCGGTGACCGAACCGGGTCTAAACCTTTACTTGACCCCGGGGTTGGATCCAGCCGACGATGAACGGATGCGCCGACTGGGAGCTCTGCTGTGCGCTGCGGCATGCCTGGTTGGCGGATGGCTTGTGCTTGCGCCCGTGAGTTGCGCGGTCGGCAGTCCCTGGTTCACGAACTCGGTTGGCAATGCCACACAGGTGATTTCGGTTTTGGGGACCGGCGGTTCGAACGCGAAGATGGATGTCTACCAGCGCACCACCGCCGGCTGGCAGCCGATCAAGACCGGCATTCCCACCCACATCGGCTCGGCCGGTCTGGCCCCGCAGGCCAAGAGCGGGTATCCGGCCACCCCGATGGGGGTTTACAGCCTCGACTCCGCCTTCGGCACCGCACCGAATCCCGGTGGCGGACTGCCGTATACCCAAGTGGGGCCCAACCATTGGTGGAGCGGCGACGACCACAGCCCCACCTTCAACACCATGCAGGTGTGCCAGAAATCCCAGTGCCCGTTCAACACTGCTGAGAGCGAGAACCTGCAGATTCCGCAGTACAAGCATGCGGTGGTGATGGGGGTCAACAAGAACAAGGTGCCGGGCGGCGGCGCCGCGTTCTTCTTTCACACCACCGACGGTGGCCCCACCGAAGGCTGTGTCGCCATTGACGACGCCACACTGGTGCAGATCATCCGCTGGCTGCGGCCCGGCGCGGTGATCGCGATCGCCAAGTAGTACCGCGTCTGCTCGCCGGCCTTAGTCGGCCATTGCGCGGCCGGGCTTGACTTTGAAGTTCATGTCCGCAACCGACATCGTTGCCTCGTAGGTGCGGTCGTAGCCGGTGGCGCTGATCCGCCATCCTTCGTCGGTGCGCCGGTACTGGTCGCGGTAGAAGGCCGCGCCGATCAACATGAAGTTGAATTCCGGGACGATGACCCGGTCTTGCAGATACCAACTGCCCGAGGCGGTATCCCCGGTCACGTCGATTTCCGGATGAGTTACCCGATGTTCGGTGACGACGTTCGGGCCACACGCGGAACGCATGTAGTCCACCAGGTCGGTGCGGTTGGTGAAGTGCAGCTCCTTGCCGACCGAGGACCCGTAGTCGCCGCGGACATCCTCGGTCAGGGTGTCGGCGAAGTCGTCCCAGTGCTTGGTGTCCAGCGCGCGCAGGTAGCGGTACTTGACCCGTTTGATCGCTTCCAGGTCGGCCGCTGCATCGTTGAGGCTCATCAGGTCATTGCAGCACACGGCGATAGAGCCGGCGCCGAGACTTAAGCCAATGTGACGTTCTTCGGCGCGCCGTATGCGTGGTTTACGTGTCGGGAGAATCGAAGGCGCGCGATCATTCGTGCCTCAGCTGGACCTTCGTCGAGACGTAAACCACGCACGCGCGCACCGGCATGGCGTATGCGTGAGTTAAGTGTCGCGGTCTGCCCGGGCGGCGCCCAGGTAATGCGTGACCATGTCGATCAGCGCGCGCCGCTCCTGGCGCCAGTCGACCGCCGTACCGGTGACCATCTGGGCCAGCACCACGCCCCGCAGCGTGGCCCAGATGACCTCGGCCACGCCGGCATTGGCCGGGTCGTCGGCTATCAGCCGTCCGAGCTTGCCGATCGCCTCGTTCATTTCCAGCAGGTGGCGCCGCGACGATTCGTCCGGCCCGCCCCGGGTGGCCCGCAGGATTTCGAAGGCTGCCAGCGAAGTGGGACTGCTGTAGCAGCTCCACGCGGTGTCCACCACGACCTCGATGCGCTCGCGCAACGGTAGTTCGCTGACATCGGCTGACGACAGGCTGTCGACCAGCCGGGCTACCCCTTCGTCGACGACCGCCATCAGCATGCCGTTGCGGTCTCCGAAGTGATATTGAATGACGCCCCAGGTCACACCGGCGCGTTCGGCCACATGCTTGGCGGTCGCGGCGCCGAATCCCTCCTCAACGATGCAGCGGACCGTTTCGTCGATGATTTTCGACCTCGTGTCGTCGCCGCGTTTGCGCGGCGCACTGGTGCGCCGGGTGGGGGCGACGGAGCGGCCGGGTCTCTGGCCTGCGGCAATAGACATTGTTGACTTTATAACATAAACACATCTATTTTGTGCAGGTGAGCCAGTCTCGATATGCGACGTTGTCCCGCGCAGAGCTGACCGTCCTGGTCCCCGAGCTGCTGCTGATCGGGCACATGATCGACCGCTCCGGCATGGCATGGTGCATTCAGGAATTCGGGCATGAAGAAATGCTGCAGATCGCCATCGAGGAGTGGGCGGGTGCCAGCCCGATCTACACCAGGCGCATGCAGCGGGCGCTGAACTTCGAGGGCGACGACGTGCCCACCATCTTCAAGGGCCTCCAGCTCGATATCGGTGCGCCGCCGCAATTCATGGACTTCCGGTACACCCTGCACGACCGCTGGCACGGCGAATTCCACCTCGACCACTGCGGCGCCCTGCTCGACGTGGAGCCGATGGGTGACCAGTTCGTCTTCGGCATGTGTCACACCATCGAGGACCCGACGTTCGACGCGACGGCCGTGGCCACCAACGCGCGCGCGCAGATGCGGCCCGTCCACCGCCCGCCGCGCACGCCGGCGGATCGGCATCCGCACTGCGCGTGGACCGTCATCATCGACGAGTCCTACCCAGAGGCTCAGGGCATTCCGGCGCTGGACGTGATTCGTCAAACCAAGGCGGCCAGCTGGGAGTTGGCCGCTATCGACCCGTCGGACAAAGGGCTGGCGGAGTATTCGGGTCCGCTGTTGTCGGACTTCGACTTCGGCGCCTTCTCGCACTCGGCGCTGGTCCGGATGGCGGACGAAATCTGTTTGCAGATGCACCTGCTGAACTTGTCGTACGCGCTCGCTGTGCGGCAGCGAACCAAAGACGAAGAAACGGCCATCTCGATAAACACTCGCCAGCTGATCGGCCTGGCCGGGCTCGCCGCCGAGCGGATTCATCGCGCTCTGCAACTACCCGCCGGAATTAAAGGAATAATAAGGGTTTTCGAGTTGCACCCGCTACTGAACCCGGCCGGTTATGTTGTCGCCGAAGCGGAATCGGGCCTGCTGACCGTGCACCGCTCGCCGGCTCACGACGACCGCGCCTGGATTTCGTTGTGCTCACCCGAATCCGTGCAGCCGCTGCAGGCGATCGTCACCGCGGTCGACCCCCTCGTCCAGGTTCAGGTCAGCGGGACGAGCACCGACTGGGTTGCTGAGCTCGTCGAATCCGACACCACTGCAACCGAATTGCCAGAGGTCATGGTGGCCAAGGTCAGTCGCGGCTCCACGTTCCAGTTCGAGCCGAGGCGTTCGCTGCCGCTTACCGTGGTATGACCTGACGCCGCCTGTCAAGGGGTTTGTGATACCGCTTCGGTGACGACACGGCATCGACCATGTACCAATGGGCTTGCGACCCAACCGCATCGGACCCGTCCGCGGATATGGTTGACGCTGGCCAAAGACCCCTATCGACGAAAGTTTTCACTGCATGTACGACCCTTTGGGGTTGTCGATCGGTACCACCAATCTCGTCGCAGCGCGTAGCGCAAGTCCGCCGGTCACGCGTCGGGCTGTGCTGACGCTTTATCCGCACTGCGCACCGAAAGTTGGTGTACCGGAAGAGAACCCGAACCTGACCGAGCCCGGCGTGCTGATGAGTGGTTTCGTCGAGCGCATCGGCGACTCGGTGGCACTCGTGTCCAGCGACGGGTCCGCTC
This sequence comes from Mycobacterium sp. NGS41, assembly GCF_059812725.1. NCBI lineage: Bacteria > Bacillati > Actinomycetota > Actinomycetes > Mycobacteriales > Mycobacteriaceae > Mycobacterium > Mycobacterium sp. NGS41. Next base: position 75,616 of record NZ_JCALDF010000021.1, on the reverse strand, counting down.
ACGACCCCGACCTGCTGATGGTCGAGGCCCTCGACGCGATGGTCGGCGCCGCCGGTGCCGATGCGGGTTCGTCGGAGATCTCGATCGCGGCACCCGCGTACTGGAAACCCGCGACGGTACAGGCGCTGCGCGACGCGCTGCGCACCCACGTGGGCTTCGTCCGCAGCGGCCTGGCACCGAGCCTTGTGCCGGACGTCGTTGCGGCGTTGACCGCGGTGGACTGCGAACTGGGGCTCCCGGACGATGGCGTTGTCGGGCTGCTCGATTTCGGTGGCGCCGGTACGTCGGCCACGTTGCTGAAGCTCGGCGCGGACTTCGAGCCCGTCAGCCCCACAATGCGTTCCAGGGATTTCTCCGGCAACGAGGTCGATCAAGCGTTGCTGCTGCATGTCTTCGAAGAACTCGGACACAGCGGCGATACCGCCAGCACCGAGGCGGTTGGGCAGATCGGCCAGCTCACCGAGCAGTGCCGGGAAGCCAAAGAGCGGCTGTCCACCGACCCGGTCACGCAACTGACCACGGACTTCCGCGGGTACAACTGCAGCATCGAGATAACGCGGAACCAGCTCGAGGACCTCATCCAGGATCGGCTGACCAGCGTCATCTACGCGTTCGACCACATGCTGGTGCGCTGCAAGAAGGGCTGGCCGGAGCTGGCGGCGCTGGTCGTCGTCGGGGGTAGCGCCAGTATTCCGCTTGTCACACACCGTCTTTCGAGGCACGCTCGGATACCGGTCCTGACGCCGTCGCAGCCGGCGCTGGCGGCCGCGACCGGCGCGTTGCTGATCGCCTCTCGCGGCGATCAGCTGGATTCGCGGACGCGAACGTCGATCGGCCTGCTTACCGCGGCCGCCGGTACCGGCGTCATCGAACTGCCGGCCGGCGACGTGATGGTGATCGACGGCGATGCCATGACCGACCGCGAGTTGGCCTGGTCGCAGACCGAATTCCCCGGCGAGGCACCGACACGCTTCGCTGCCCCCGAGACCTACGACGACGACGGCGGCCCCGCCGGCTGGTCGATGCGTCTGAACATGATCGAGGCGCCCAAAGTACGCCGGCGCCGGTTCAGGTTTTCGCAACTGGTTATCGGGCTGTGCTCCGTAGTGGCCATGACCGCGATCGGCGGGGTGGCATACACGTTGACCGGCATCGAAAACCGCCCGGCACCCGTGGTGCCCAACATCGCGCCACTGCCCTCACCGCCGCCCAAATCCATGGCCCCCAGTCCCGTCCCCCCGCCCCCGTCGGCCGCGCCGCTACCGAGCGCGGCACCTGTCCCGAGCGCCGCGCCGCCACCTCCGCCACCTTCGCCGCCGTCGCCCACGCCGCCGCCGGTGGTGATGCCGACCACCGTGCCGCCCCCGGTGGCTACGACACCGACTTGGCGGCCTACGACGACCGTCCGGCCGACCCCGACAACCACGACTCCGCCGCCGACCACTACCACGACAACCACGACTGAGACCACGACTGAAACCACCCCGCCCACCACGACGACCACCACGACAACCGTGCCGATGACCACCGAGTGGCTACGTATCCCACTGCTACCGGTGCCGATACCGGTTCAGGTTCCGCAGAACCAGGTACCGCCTACGCAGACGGCGCCAGCTCCGCAGTACCCGCAGTACCCGCAGTACCCCCAGAACCCGTACCAGGGTCCGGGCGGCTACTGATCGCGTATCGGGGCTTTCCGGGGGCACGTGGCGGATCGCGTCGAGTGAGCGCACACTGGGCGGTATCGGCCTAGCAACAAATGGCGCTGGCCAGGACATGACGCTAGCCAAGAAATGGCTTTGAGCCGCAAGGAGGTCGCGTGGGCGACTACGGTGCGTTCGGTTTCGATCCGGACGACTTCGATCGAGTGATCCGCGAGGGCAGCGAGGGGCTGCGCGATGCGTTCGAGCGGATCGGCAGGTTCTTCAGTGCCCCATCGGGTGTGCGGACGGGTTGGTCGGCGGTGTTCGACGACCTGTCTCGGCGGCCGCGGCCGGAAACCGCCGGTGAGGCCGGTGATGGGGTTTGGGCCATCTACACCGTGGACGACGAGGGTGGCGCCCGTGTCGAGCAGGTGTATGCCTCCGAGCTCGATGCGCTGCGGGCAAACAAGAACAATGTCGACCCGACGCGCAAGGTGCGCTTCCTGCCGTACGGCATAGCGGCCAGCGTCCTCGACGATTCTGACGAGCCGACCTAACAGGACTTGTCGGCGGCGTCGAGCCGGCCAGATGCACCCACGTCATCGTTGGGAAGGGGCACGTTCCTCTGTAGTTTCGGGGAGTGCCCGAATTGCCGAACCGTCAGATCCTGTTGCGTCGCCGCCCCGCCGGGCTGGTCCAGCCGGGTGACACCGAGCTGATCAGCTCGCCGGCACCCGAACCCGGCGACGGTGAGGCGCTGCTTCGCACCACCTACGTGGGCATCGACGCCGCGGCGCGCACCTGGCTCGACGACCAGCCCGGCTACCTGCCGCCGGTGCAGCTGGGCGAAGTGATCCGGGCCGCCGGCATCGGCGAGGTGGTGGCGTCGCGTTGTGACGCCTACGCCGTCGGCGATGTGGTCACCACGCTGACCGGCTTTCAGGAGTACGTGATCATCCGCGACGACGTGTTCAGCACGCCCATACCCGGCGAGGACGACCAGCTGGCGATCATGTCGGTGTATGGCCCGACGGGCGCCACCGCGTACTTCGGGATGACGGACATCGGCCGTCCGCAGGCGGGGGAGACCGTGGTGGTCTCGGCGGCGGCGGGCGCCACCGGATCGGTGGCCGGGCAGATCGCCAAGATCGCCGGAGCCCGGGTGGTGGGCATCGCGGGCGGCCCGGAGAAGTGCCGGGCGGTGGTCGAGGACTTCGGGTTCGACGCGTGCATCGACTACAAGAACGACGAGCTGCCGGCCGCGCTCAAAGAGCACTGCCCCCGACGGGTGGACGTCTATTTCGACAACGTCGGCGGGCCGATCCTCGATGCGGTGCTGGGCCGGCTGAACTCCAACGCGCGGGTGGTGCTGTGCGGCGTCATCTCCAGCTATCTGACCGGAGAGCACCCCGGGCCGGCCAACTACGTGAACCTGTTGTCCAAGACCGCGCTCATGCAGGGATTCAACTCACTGCACCAGTGGGGCCGTTTCGACGAGGCCTTCGCCAACCTGCGTACGTGGGAGGCCGACGGACGCTTGCGGCACCGGCAGACGATCTTCGACGGCATCGAGTCATGCGTCGACGCCCTCAACGGGTTGTTCGAAGGAGCCAACATCGGCAAGACGTTGGTCAAGCTCAGCGAACCCCAAAAGCCGCCACCGGCTTAGGCTTTCGAGCTCTCCGCCAGCACGCGGTGCAGCGTCTCCTTGGCATCGGTCAGCACTTCCAGCACCTTGGTCCGGGTTTCGGCGAGCTGTTGCTTCTGCTCGTCGGTACCGCTTCGGGTGATGCTGCGGTCGAGTCCGGCGACATCGGAGAGAGTCTTGCGGATTCTGACGACGTCGCCGGCCTGTGCCGTTCGCGACAAAAATTCCTGAGCTGTCTCGCGGTTGACGCCACGCCACGCCAGCACACGCTTGCCGAGCTCGGTCAGGCTGGCCACGCCGTCGTCGACCTTCACCACGCCGCGATGCGCGAGCAGTCCGATGCCGAGCTGGGCCAGCTCCGGGGGCGGGGCCATTGCGCCGTCGGTCATGTCGGCCACTCGCTCAGCGACCTGCGCGGCGTCCGCCGGCCCGTCGAGCAGGCCCGCCGCGGTACCGAGTGCCACCCGCTGCAGACCACAGCGGTCCCGTTTGCCGAATGGGCCGTCCATGCTAGGGCTCCCGAAACGAGGGCTTCCGAAACCAAGGCGAAAGAATCCACCGCCGAACATATCCACTGCTTCCTTCCCGTGCCCGACACGGTCACCGCCAAATCAAATTACTTGATACCGGAGACGGGCGCAGGTAAACGGAATTGAAGGACAAGCGCGGTTAGCCGACAACGGCGCGCCGGTTCTCCTTGAGGTAAGCAGAACTGCGGGTCACGAACCACGCCGCGAGCGGGCGCACAAGACGGATGACGGGCACCAGCAAGCCGAAGTCTTTCTTCATGTCTGCCAATTGTTCGTCGAGTCCCCGCTTCTGATATTCGAGAAGTCGCTGGCTTTCGTCGGTATCCACCCAGTCGCCGAAAAAGCGGGGAGGCCATGTTCGCACGAAGGCATCGGTCGGGATGGCGCCGATGCCGATCGCAGTCATCAGAGCATTGACGAAGTCGTGGTAGGTCATCCGGCAATTCGGGCCGCCGGCGATGTATAGCGTCTTTCCGAGCGAGTCCGCGCACGCCGCAGCGCGAGCGAACGCCGTTCCGGCGTCGGCGGGATGGAGGAATTCAAACCGTGCATCGGGGCTGAATTCGAACATGATGCTGGGATCCTGAGCCTGCAAGTGAATTGGCGTCACTGCGGACAACCGCAGGATGCTCCAGCGCAGTTGCGACTGCCGGATCGCTCGCTCGCAGGCGACCTTATGGTGCCCATACTCGTCGGTCGGGGAGACCGGCGTGTCGGCGCGCAGAGGTGGTTCACGATCCTGGACGTCGCCGAAGACACCCTGGGACGACGCGAAGACGAGCCTCTTGGCCGTGGGCGAAGCTTCCATCTCTTCGATCAGGCTGCACGTGGCGTCGACATTCACCCTGCGGGCGAGTTCCGGTATTCGTTCCGAAGCGGGCGGGATGATGGCGGCCAGATGGATTACCGCATCCGCGCCGTCGAGGGCGTGGCGCAGCGACTCACGAGAGGTGATGTCGCCCCAAACGAAGCGCACTCGTCCATCGAAGCCGGAGGCAAGCTTTCGCGCCCTGCGGGACTCGAGGTCGAAGGCGACCACATCGTGGCCTTCTGCGAGCAACGCCTCCATCGTGGGAAGGCCGATGTTGCCCAGCGCACCTGTCACTAAAACCTTCATGGGTCATCCTCGCTGTGGTCTCGGCGCGCCGAGTTCTCTTAGCGCAGAGAGAAATAACTCGTCCATCTGTGAGCTCAATTCGGCCAGGGTCGCGGCGCTGGCATAGCTGGCGGAGCCGAAGACGCGGGCGAGCGCGTCGGTGGGAGTGCCGGCGCCGATGGAAAGGCACAGGCAGGCAAAGCCATCCGTGCGGAGCTCCTCAAGTGCCTGGTAAGCGTCGGCTTCCGCGTAGCGACCTTCGTAGCCGTCGTCGTAGGGGAAACCATCCGAGAGGACGACCAGCAGCCGATTCGGTGTGCCGGCCTCGGTTTTGAGTATTTCGCCCGCACCGCGTATTCCGGCGCCGAGGCGGGTGTAGCCGGATGGCTGCAGCTGGTTGAGTCGGGCACGGCCGACGGCGCCGAAGCGTTGCCCGAAGGTTTTGATCGCCGGGAGGTGGACAGCGTGCCGGCTGTGCGAGCGGAATGCGTACACGGCGACGCGGTCGCCGAGTTCTTCGAGCGTGGCGGCCAAGGTGGCGGCCGCGCGTCGCTGGTGGTCATGGATGGTGAGGCCGTCGGAATCGGTATCGGTGGCCGAACCGGAGGCATCGAGCAGGATGAGTACGCCGAGATTGCGGGCAAGCTTGCGGCGTTCTGTATAAACGTCTTCCGGTGGTGAATAGCCGGAGCGCAGATCGATGAACAGATCGATGAGCGCCTCGATGTCGAGCTCGTCGCCATCGGAACGCCCGCGTAACAGCTTGGGTCCCAAGCCCACCCGCGACAGACGCCGGCGCAGCACGGTGTCCTGAGGAACGGCGGCCGCGGACATGTCCGCGGTGCCGGTCAGCGGAAAGTCGATGACCCGGCACCACTCCGGCCGATACCGGTTGTGGTGGACGTCCCACTCCGGATAGAGGGCACCGCCCACGCCGACCGCGGCACCGGGCTTATCGTCGTCGGTGAACCGGATCGGGGTGGGCAGCGGCCGGGCGTGTGGTCCGACCGCGGGCGCCCGCCGCAGGGCGCGAACCTGCATCTCGGCGCCGGCAGCGCCGTCCCCGGCCGTGCGCGAGCCGCCGAGCAGCTTACGGAAGTAGTCCGACAGAGCCCGGGAGCTAAAGAGCGGGTTCTCAAATAGCTTGAGTATCTTGCTTTCTCCGGCCTGCTCCTGATCGCCGTCGTCATCGGACTCAGGCAGGTCGATGGGATCGAATTTCAGGCGCAGGTCTTTGCCGGTGGGCTGCACACCTGGTCCGGAAGAAGACGCGAGCAGCCGCGAAGGTCTGATGACACCAAACCATTCGGGCGGGTCCGCGACTTCCGCTCGGCCTCTTGCTATTTCAAGTGATTCGTCGGCGGTCGCGGTGCGCGGTTCCACCTCGGGGCGCAGCGCGGCCGCGAGCGGTATCCGCGTGGCAAGTTCGGCAAGCACGCGCTGACCTTCCAGAGCCAGGTAGCGGCGCGCTACCGACGGCCGCGCGCGTAACGCCTTGACCAAACGCGGATCCAGGCTTCGCGCACCGAGAAGAGCGCTCTGGATCAACGTCTCGCGGCGTTGCTCATCGACAGAACTGCCCGCCGAGACGAATATGACCTGACCGTTCGTGTGGGCGGCGTCGCCGTTCGATGCCTCGGCTACCTCGACCGACCTACCGGCTACGCAGGTAGCGAGGAGTCGAAACCGGTTAGGGCCCTGTGGGACTGAGCCTGTCACGTCCGGGGCAGCACCGCGTCGACGAGTTCGCACAGGGCGCAGACGACATCGCGGTCGTCGGACAGGACTCGGACGATGGCTGACTGGACGGCGCTGCGCAGGCTCAGTCCTTCGGCGACCAGGCCGCCGGCGAGTATCAACATCCGGGTGGACGACACTTCGCGCAGCGGTGAGCCGTCCAGGTTTCGGATGGCAGTACCGAGCCTGACCAAAGTACGCGCGATCTCGGAGTCGATGCCGGCTTCGTGGGCGACGACCTCCGTCTCGATTTCGGCGGGCGGGAAGTCGAGCTCGATTGCGACGAAACGCTGACGGGTCGACTCCTTGATGTTCTTCAGGACGCTCTGGTAGCCGGGGTTGTAGGAAATCACCAGCTGGAATCCTTGCGCCGCCGGCAATGTCGTGGCGAGCCGGTCGACCGGCAGTTCACGGCGGTGATCGGCGAGCGGATGGATGACCACCGTGGTGTCTTGGCGCGCCTCTACCACCTCGTCGAGGTAACAGATGGCACCCTCCCGCACGGCCCGAGTCAACGGCCCGTCCACCCAGACGGTTTCACCGCCCTTGAGCAGGAAGCGGCCCACCAGATCCGCCGACGTCATATCCTCGTGGCCCGCAACGGTAATGAGATCGCGGCCAAGCTCATGGGCCATGGCCTCCACGAAGCGAGTTTTTCCACATCCCGTGGGGCCCTTCAAGAGAACGGGCAGGCCACGGCGTGCCGCCGCGCGGAATACCTCCACCTCGTCGCCGACCGCCTTGTAGAACGGCGCCTGCGGAGCGGAAAGTATCGGGGTAGGTCGATTGTTCACCATCTTATTTCCCGCGTTCGAGGGGAACGACTTTCGGCAGCTCTTTGCCGTCCGGCAGCACCAATTTGCCGTCCGGACTGATGTGGCCGGAGTTCTTGCCGGGAACCGGGATTGCCGGATCGGGACAGAGCCGATCTGTCCCGTCTCCGCAGATGCCCATCAGGAAGTACGAGCGCTTCAGCAGGTCCTGCGGCCAGGGGTCTTGGTGCAGGGCCAACCACTGGGCGGGAATGTTGTAGCACACGAAGAAGAACATGCTGCATGCCGCGAAGATCGCCAAGAACCGGGTAAGTTGCTGCTTCGCAAATCCGCCTTGTACACGGTCCAATCCCCGCTCCACGAATGTCTGGCCACGATCATCGGTGAAGTAGCGCAGGGCGCACAGCCCTGCCTGGACGCCTCCCCACATGAGGCCTTCGTAGACCGGCCATTGGTAATAGGTGCCGGCATTGATCGAAAGAGACCTGATTGCACCGGGGTAGGTGAAAAGCCCCATCGGCATCAAGAACATGCCCTCCATGACCAGATCGAAGAAAAATGTCCAGACGATCAAAACGCCGATCAGTCCAATGTTGCTGATATTGGGCCACTTTGCCTTGGCCCGACGCATCACCCAGCACCCCAGGATAGTGCACAGCAGCACCCCATAGGAGTAACCAGGCGCATTCATCAGGAATGGTTCGGCCATCATCCGGCCCGGTTCCGCGTACGACGACCAGCCCGGAATGTGCGCGACCCACGAGCCCCGGTTCCACATCCAGGTGTTGTAGGTGCTCCACGTGTTGAAGTAGTTCAGCAACGGATCCTGGAAGAACAACAGCCCGCACGCCACCAGCAGCATGCCGTCAGTCGTGATGCGTCGTTCCCGCCGCCAGGGCCTGATGATGAAGTAGTAAACACCGACCGGCAGGCCCACGATGATGACAGTCGTCCAGGTAATCAGGACCACTTTCATCAGTGTCGGCGGGTCGCTCGGCCCCTTGGGCACCCGCACGAAATACGGCCCGGTGATCCAGCGAATCCACACGTATAACTGGAAAGCCAGGATCGCACCGCCGATGATGGCCCAGATCCGGACCGGCTTGACCTTGGTCTGTTCCTGCGCGCCGAGCGAGGCCGCTTTGTCCAGCGACTCGGTGATTCGGGGCGCATTCTTCTTGTTCGGCAGCACGCTCATGACACCGTCCCCTCTCGAGGTTCTCGCCGGCCGATCCCGCAGTAATCTACTGTGTAGTATCTAAGAAACTCAAGAGACTCTCGGATACTGTGCGACAATCCCTGCATGGAAAAGCGCTGGACCCGGGAGCGACGCCTGGAGCACACCCGCTCGCTGCTGCTGGACGCCGCCGAGGAGGTGTTCGCCGAAAAAGGCTTCATGGCAGCGTCTCTCGACGACATCGCCTACGCGGCGGGTTACACGAAGGGCGCCATCTACAAGCACTTCTCCACGAAGGAGGATCTCTTCTTGGCCGTCAGCGACCGATACTGGCGGCGCTACTTCGACAACTTCACCGAAGTGATGTCGACATCGACGCAAGTGGGAGACCGAGAACGCGGAGACGTGGCCGAGCGGTGGCGTCAGTTGAGTCGCGACCGCGGGGCCCAGCACGCCGCTCTGGGCCAGGAGTTCACGCTGTACCTGCTGCGGAACCCCGGAGCGCGGGAACGGGTGGCAGAGAAGAGGCTTCAGGTCGCTGAGTCGCTGGCGAAGTACATCGTGCAGGGTGTGGAGCGGCTCGGCGGCGCGCTACTGATCCCTCCCCTGACATTCGCTCAGCTGCTGATCGCCACGACCGACGCAATCGTGATCGGCAGCCAGCTCGACGATGTCGACCTGTACAGACCGGCCGTCGATATGTACGTCTCGGTCATCAAGCTGCCTTGAGGACGGCCTTCGATGCGGCAATATCAACTACTTGTGATTCAGCCGTCGGGCATATACCGTCGGCTGCGACGGACTCCTACGGATCACCTAAACCGGTGGCTGCCCAGCACCGGAACGGACAGGAGCGATCATGGCTCGATTCCCCAAGCCGGCTGAGGGTAGCTGGACGCAGCATTACCCCGAACTGGGCACCGAGCCGGTGTCCTACGAGGATTCCATCAACCCGGAGATCCACAGCCTGGAGCGCGAGGCGATCTTCAAGCGGGCCTGGCTCAATGTGGGCCGGGTCGAACAACTTCGACGCAAAGGTAGCTACTTCACCAAGGAGCTCAAGGTTGTCAACACCTCGATCATCCTGGTGCGCACGGCATCTGGGGAGGTCAAGGCATACCACAATGTCTGCCGCCACCGCGGCAACAAGCTGGTGTGGAACGACATGCCGCTGGAGGAGACCAGCGGCGTATGCCGGCAGTTCACCTGCAAGTACCACGCCTGGCGCTACGACCTGGACGGTAACTTGACCTTCGTGCAGCAGGAGGAGGAGTTCTTCGATCTCGACAAGAGCCGTTATGGGCTGGTGCCGGTGCACTGCGATGTCTGGGAAGGCTTCATTTTCGTCAACTTCGCGAAGCAGCCCGAACAGTCGTTGCGCGATTTTCTCGGGCCCATGGTCATCGGGCTGGAGGGTTATCCGTTCGACCAGATGACCTCGCGCTGGCACTACCGCTCGGAGGTGAAGGCGAACTGGAAGCTGTATATGGATGCCTTCCAGGAGTTTTATCACGCACCGGTGTTGCATGCGAACCAGTCGCCGACGGCGTATTCGAAGGCGGCGGCCGAGGCTGGTTTCGAGGCTCCGCACTACCGTCTGGAAGGGCCGCACCGGTTGGTCAGCACATCGGGCGTGCGGGCCTGGGAGATGTCATCCGAGATGCGGAAACCGATCGAGGACATCTGCCAGAGTGGACTGTTCGGGCCTTGGGACAAGCCCGATCTGGGGGAGATGCCGGTCGGCCTGAATCCCGCGAAATGCGATCCGTGGGGCCTGGATTCGTTCCAGCTGTTTCCCAACTTCGTGGTGCTGTTCTGGGGTCAGGGCTGGTATCTGACCTACCACTACTGGCCGACGTCGTACAACAGCCATGTGTTCGAGGGCACGCTGTACTTCCCGCAACCACGGACCCCGCGGGAACGGGTGGCCCAGGAGCTGGCGGCCGTGTCGTTCAAGGAATACGGGCTGCAGGACGCCAATACCCTTGAGGCAACCCAGTCAATGATCGAATCCAGGGTGATCGATCGGTTCCTGCTCAACGATCAGGAGATCCTGCTGCGTCACCTGCACAAGGAGACCGCGGCCTGGATCGACGACTACCGCCGCACGTCCAAAGCGGGAGTGTGAGCGTGGTGTCAATGCTGCCAACGGAATTCGCCGACCTCGAACCCTTTGCGGACTGGTGTCTGCCCTCCGAACCGGAGCGCTACGCGAAGCGGCTGGCCAGCTCGATGACGGAGATGAAAGCCTTTTACGACGCGATCACCCCGCGTGCCGAGGAAGCTCTTGCGTACTGCGACAAGTTCTCCCTGGACGACCTGCCCGAGGATGTCCTGAATCTGATGCACCTGCTGTATTCCATGATCATGGTGTCGTTTCCGGTGGAGTGCTGGAAGCAGCCCCGGGTCCCCGACTCAGGGGCGTCCACCCTGGACTGCGTGTCCGAGCCGGTTCCGTGAGCGGTGCCACCATCCTGCGCGCGGCCCGATGGGCCGACGTCGACGCCGGCCAGGTTCGCTCTCCGGCGGTAGTGGTAATCGACGGCGAGCGCATCGTCGCCGTCAATCCTGAACAGCCGGTAGGGGATTCGGCCACCGTCATCGACCTCGGCGACGTCACGTTGCTGCCGGGCCTGATGGACATGGAGCTCAATTTGTTCATCGGCGGGCCGGGCGGACCGGAGGGGCTGCCCGCACCGCTGCATGGCGTCCAGGATGACCCGGCGTATCGCACCCTGCGGGCGGCGGTCAATGCGCGCACCACGCTGGACGCGGGATTCACGACCGTGCGCAATCTCGGACTCATGGTCAAGACCGGCGGCTACCTGCTCGATGTTGCCCTGCAGCGCGCCATTGATCAGGGTTGGCACGTCGGCCCGCGCATCTATCCCGCCGGGCATGCCGTGACCCCCTACGGCGGTCACCTGGACCCCACGGTATTTCAGCGACTGGCGCCGGGGATCATGCCGCTCTCGGTCGCTGAGGGGATCGCCAACGGTGTGCCCGACGTGATCGCCTGTGTCCGATACCAGATTCGCCACGGCGCCAAGCTGATCAAAGTCTCGGCGTCTGGCGGAGTCATGTCGCACAGCACCGCGCCGGGCTCCCAGCAGTACTCCGACGCGGAGTTCGCCGCGATAGCCGACGAAGCGCACCGGGCCGGCGTTCGGGTGGCCGCGCACGCTGTCGGCGATACCGCGATACAGGCATGCATTCGCGCGGGCATCGACTGCATCGAACACGGCTTCCTGGCCAGTGACGAGACCATCCAGATGATGGTCGATCACGACACCTTCCTCGTGTCGACCACCTACCTGACCGAGGCGATGGCGATCGACCGGATCGCGCCGGAATTGCGCAAGAAGGCAGAGGAGGTCTTTCCGCGAGCAAAGTCCATGCTGCCCAAAGCGATTGCCGCTGGCGTTCGTATCGCGTGTGGGACTGACGCGCCGGCGATCCCGCACGGCCAGAACGCCAAGGAACTGGTTGCCTTGGTGCAACGCGGCATGACGCCCATGCAGGCGATCCAGGCCGCCACGGTGGTGGCCGCGGAGTTGATCGATGCCGACGACGAGCTGGGCCGGCTGGCGTCGGGCATGCGCGCCGACATCATCGCCGTGCCTGGAGATCCGTCGCAGGACATCGGCGCCACCCTGGACGTCTCGTTCGTCATGAAGAACGGACAGATCTCCAAAACCCCCGGCGAGGGCGTCGAACGATGACAGAGCCGGGCATGGAACTCACCGACCACATCCTGTGGTTGCTCAAGCAGGCTTTCTACTACTCGCTGACCACCATCAACGAAGCGATGAGTGCGCACGGTGTGAGCACGGCCCAGATCGGCGTGCTGCGTCAGCTCGCCAACGAACCGGGTCTGTCGGGAGCCGAACTTGCCCGGCGCCTGCTGATCAGCCCGCAGGGGGTTCAGGTGGCGCTCACTTCGCTGGAACGACGCGGTCTGGTGGAAAGGAAGAAGGACCCGCAGCACGGCCGCATCCTGCAGGCCTACCTCACCGGAGAAGGGCGCAACGTCGCCGCGACCGTGGTCAGTAGCGCGTTGTCCGCTCACGGGCAGGTATTCGGTGTGCTCAGTGCGCAGGAACAGGAGACCCTGCGCGAATTGCTGGGACGTGTGGTCGAAAAGGGCACTGGCCATGAGCTTTTCAGCGACTGCGTCGACGAGTGAGGCCCCCTGGCGATGCGCCGGACCGCCACCGACATATCTAGTACTTGAGATTAATCGCAAGTAGTTGATATTGTGCAGAAGATGCGAGATGCCCGTGCTTTGTCCTATGTCGATGCCGCACGGGCAAACGACGCTGATATCGGTGATGCCGCTACCGAAGAAGTGACAATCGAGCTCGGTGGGCGCACTACGACGGTGCCCTACGTCCAGGGCGACACCTTGCTGCAGACCGCACGCATGGCCGGCTTGCCCGCTCCGTCGTCATGCGAAGTCGGTAACTGTGGAACATGTATGGCGCGACTGACCGAAGGTTGCGCGCGAATGCTCAACAACGAGGCGCTCGAGGCCGATGAGCTAGCCGAAGGCTGGGTCCTGACCTGTCAGTCCCTGCCAACCAGCCGGACGGTGCGGGTGGTCTACGAGTGAACGTAGGGGAGACGAACCGCGATGGAGCGCAGTCGATGAGCAGGGTGGCCGTGGTGACCGGTGGCGCGTCGGGAATCGGTGAGGCCACCTGCCACGAACTGGGCCGGCGCGGTCTGAAGGTCGCCGTGCTCGACGTCAACGAGCAAGCGGCGCAACGAGTTACCGAAGATCTGCGGACGTCTGGAAGCACGGCGATCGGTGTCGGCGCCGATGTCACCGACCGGCTCGCCACCGAAGAGGCCTTCGCGAAAGTGCGTACCGAGCTCGGCCCGGTCTCGGTGCTGGTGACCTGTGCCGGGCTTTTCGGATTCTCAGCTTTTACCGACATCACTCCCGAGGCCTGGTCGCGGATCATCGACGTGAACCTGACCGGCACCTTTCATTGCTGCCAGGTCGCGCTGCCGGACATGCTGGCCGCGAAATGGGGCAGGATCGTGATGATTTCGTCGTCGAGTGCGCAACGTGGATCGCCCTTTGCCGCGCACTACGCGGCGTCCAAGGGGGCGGTGATCACCCTGACCAAGTCGCTGGCCCGCGAGTACGCCGCAGACGGGATCACGGTCAACACCATCCCGCCGTCGGGTATCGAGACACCGATGCAGCACCAATCGCAAGCCGCGGGGTACTTGCCATCGAACGAGCAGATCGCCAGCAATATTCCGGTGGGCTACCTGGGAACCGGGGCCGATATCGCTGCGGCGGTGGGGTTCCTGTCCTCTGATGAGGCCCGCTTCATAACGGGCCAGGTCTTGGGCGTCAACGGCGGAGCGGTGTTATGACAGGGAGGTCACGATGAAACGATCGGGGAGACCCACTGGAGGATCCCAGGGGTCTTGGACCGAGCACTACAGCGAACTGAGCACCGGTCCCGTCTCTTTCAGAGACTCCACGTCCGAGGAGTTCTTCGAACTCGAGCGGGAAGCGGTCTTCAAACGAGCTTGGCTCAACGTCGCCCGGGTCGAGGAGCTGCCGCGTACCGGTAGCTACCTGACCAAAGAAATCGAGGTCGCCCGCGTCTCGGTCATTCTGGTCAGGGGCCGAGACGATGTCATTCGTGCGTTCTACAACGTCTGCCGTCACCGCGGAAACAAATTGGTCTGGAACGACTTTCCCGGTGAAGAAACCCGCGGGACCTGCCGGCAATTCACCTGCAAGTACCACGGGTGGCGGTACGGCCTGGACGGGGCGCTGAACTTCGTGCAGCAGCAGTCCGAGTTCTTCGACCTCGATGCGGCCGACTACGGACTGAGTCCAGTGCACTGCGACGTCTGGAACGGCTTCATCTTCATCAACTTCGACAGCGAGCCGCGGCAGAGTCTCCGCGAGTTCCTGGGCCCGATGATCACCGGCCTGGACGACTACCCGTTCGGCAAGTTGACCGAACGCTACGAATGGGTCGCGCACAACAACAGCAACTGGAAAATCTTCGCCGATGCGTTCCAGGAGTACTACCACGTGCCGTCGCTGCACCCGCAACAGGTGCCACCGGAGGTGCGCGACCCCAACGCCGGATTCACTTGCGGGCACTTCCAACTCGACGGTCCGCACCGGCTGGTGTCGACGGCGGGGCGGCGTCGTTGGTTGCTTCCCGCGGAGTACATGTATCCGATCGAACGGGCCACGCAGAGCGGGCTAGTCGGACCATGGCGCACCCCCGACATCGGCGAGTTGCCGGCCGGACTCAATCCGGGCGGCATCGAGCCGTGGGGGATCAGCAACTTCCAGATCTTTCCCAACACCGAGATTCTGATCTACGGCGGCTGGTATCTGCTCTACCGCTACTGGCCCACTTCTTACAACACGCACCGCTTCGAGGCCTACACCTATTTCAATCCCGCTCGCAGCGTGCGAGAGCGCGTCGAACACGAAGTTGCTGCGGTGGTGCTCAAGGAATTTGCGTTGCAGGACGCGGGCATGCTCGGTGGGACGCAGGCGGCCCTGGAGTACGGCGTCGTCGACGAGTTCCCGCTGAGCGACCAGGAGATCCTGGTGCGCCATCTGCACAAGGTAGTCGTCGACTGGGTCAGTGAGTATCAGCGGGAAAAGTCGCCGGTGGGAGTGTGACCATGTCCGAAGCAATGCTGCCCAGCGCCTTCGCTGAGCTGGAAGCCTATGCCCAAACATGGTGTCTGGCAACGGAAACCGAGCGCTGGAACGCCAGAATGGCCAGCAGCATGTCCGAGATGCGGGAGTTCTACGACGCGTTTTTCCCGCGGCTGGAAGAGGCCATCGAATACTGCGACAAGTTCGCGCTCGACAGTTTGCCCGACGATGCGCTCAACCTGCTGTACATGATTTATTCGCTGATCATGGTCGCCATGGCGGTGGAGATCATGCATCAGCCAGCGCCGGTCAACGCTGCCGATGCGGTGATGATCCGCACCGGCGAGCCAGTGCCCTGAGTCGACCCCCCTGCGGCAGTTCGCGTTTCAGTAGATTCCAGTATTTCCAGTAGATTCCAGTAGATAGGTCAGCCCATGAGTCTGCTCACCATCAACAAGCTCACCGACTCGGTCGGTGCCGAAGTCTGCGGCCTCGATCTGGCGCACGCTGCCTCCGACGACCCGATCGGCGAGACCATCCTCGACGCTTTGGAGGCCAACGGCGTGCTGGTCTTTCGCGGCCTGCAACTGGATCCCGAGGCGCAGGTTGCCTTCTGCCGCCGTTTGGGCGAGATCGATCACTCCTCCGACGGCCATCACCCCGTCCGGGGGATCTACCCGATCAGCCTGGACCCGTCGAAGAATTCGTCGGCGGCCTACTTGAAGGCCACGTTCGACTGGCACATCGACGGATGCACGCCGCTCGGGCAGGAGTTTCCGCAAAAGGCCACCATTCTGTCGGCCGTGCAGGTCGCCGATTGGGGCGGCGAAACCGAATTCGCCAATTCCTACGCCGCGTACGACGCGCTGACCGCAGCGGAAAAGGAGCGGTTCGGCTCGCTGCGCGTCGTGCATTCCCTGGAAGCCTCCCAGCGTCGTGTCACCCCCGATCCCAGTCCCGAGCAGTTGGCGCGCTGGCGTTCTCGTCCTACCCACGAGCATCCGTTGGTGTGGACGCACCGCACTGGCCGCAAATCACTGGTGTTGGGTGCTTCGGCCGACTACGTCGTCGGCATGGATCTCGACGACGGCCGCGCCCTGCTGGCCGAACTACTCGAGCGCGCGACTATGCGCGACCGGGTGTACAGCCATGTCTGGTCGGTCGGCGACACCGTCATCTGGGACAACCGCGGCGTTCTGCACCGAGCAGCACCCTACGACCCTGACTCCCGCCGCGAAATGTTGCGCACCACCGTGTTGGGCGACGAACCGATCCAATAGGAAGACGAAAATGGCAAAGACATTACTGCTGGTCGAAAGCAAGCCAGCCACACCACAATTGGTCGACGAATACCATAAGTGGCACGAGCAGACCCACATACCCGAGATGCTCCAAGTCGAGGGATTCGTCTCGGCCCGCCGCTGGCGTGCCGACGACGGCGAGTGGTTCATCACCCTCTACGAGATCGACACCGATCCCGACACCGCACGCGCCAACCTGAGAGCGGCGTTGCAGGGCGGCCAGATGTCCAGGCCCGTCGTCGTCGAGACCCAGCCACCTCCGGTGATGCGCTACCTGACCCTGGTCGGCGACGACCAGGACTAGCGAATCGCCTGCCTTACCGCGGCGCCGCATGGGCTGATATCGTCCCTTGCTTGTGCCTGACATGGATCGTCGACGCATGATGTTGGCGACGGGCTTCGGGGCTCTCGCGGCCATGATTCCCGTCCCGCACGCTGGGGCTACTCCGTTGCGGCCCACCCGCCCAGATGCACCGCCGCCGCCCACTGCGCCGTCCGCGCAGAGCGGGTCGTTCCTGTTCCACGACGAGTTCGACGGCCCGGCCGGCTCGTCGCCGGACCGGTCGAAGTGGATCGTGTCCAACAACCGGACACCGATCCGGAACCCGGTCAACTGGGACAGGCCGGAATTCTTCGGCCAGTACCGTGACAGTCGCCAAAACGTGTTTCTGGACGGTAATTCCAACCTTGTGCTGCGCGCCACCAGGGAGGGCAATGCCTACTTCGGCGGGTTGGTCAGTGGCACCTGGCGCGGCGCCATCGGAACGACCTGGGAAGCCCGCGTCAAACTCAACTGTCTCGGGCCCGGCATGTGGCCCGCATGGTGGTTGTCCAACGACGATCCGGGCCGCAGCGGCGAAGTCGACTTGATGGAGTGGTACGGCAACGGGGAATGGCCGTCGGGAACCACGGTGCACGCAAACCCCGACGGGACGGCGTTCGAAACCCACCCGATCGGGATGGACGGCGCCTGGCACAACTGGCGAGTCACGTGGAATCCAAGCGGCATGTACTTCTGGCTCGACTACGCCGAGGGCATGCAACCGTATTTCAGCGTTCCGGCGACCGGCATCGAGGACCTCAACGATCCCATCCGCGAGTGGCCGTTCAACGATCCGGGCTACACGATGTTTCCGGTGTTGAACCTTGCGGTGGGTGGTTCGGGTGGTGGCGATCCAGCGCAGGGGAATTACCCGATGGAAATGCTCGTCGACTGGGTTCGTGTCTTCTAAACCGCGCCAGACTTTCACGGCGAAGCTGGGTGCAGGCGGGTCGCCGCCTGATGATCCGCAAAGGACATGCGACGATGTTCGGGACTCACGCGCACTGACCGAAATTCCGAGTCGGAGGTCTCGGCTTCTAACGATTGGTGGTATCTGAGATGGATCGTCGCCGCATGTTGTTGACGACGGGGATTGGCATGCTGGCAGCCGCGGCCACAATCCGCGTGCCCGAGGCCGGGGCGCACCCGTCGCCGCCGGACGCGCCGGCCGGTGGGCCCTACATTTTTCAGGACGAATTCGACGGCCCGGCGGGCGCAGGACCCGATCCGGGGAAGTGGACGGTGCAGACCTGGCAGGACGACGTGTTCCCGCAGGTCGAGGGGATCTATCGGGACGATCGCCGAAACGTGTTCCTGGACGGCAATTCCAATCTCGTCCTTCGCGCCACGAACGACATGGGCCAGTACTACAGCGGCAAACTGCGCGGCAACTTTCGAAGCATGATCAACCAAACCTGGGAAGCGCGGATCAAGCTGAACTGTCTGTACCCCGGCCTCTGGTCCGCGTTTTGGGGTGTCAACGAGGATCCTGAGCCAGACGGCGAGGTCGACATCTTCGAGTGGTACGGCAACGGCAGTTGGCCTGCGGGAACCACAGTCCACGCCGCATCCAACGGGAAAACCTGGGAGGGGAAATCGATTCCCGGCTTGGTCGACGGTGGCTGGCACACATGGCGAATGCAGTGGGCTGAAGACGGATTCCACTTCTCGCGCGACGGGGCACCCTACTTCAGTGTTCCGCCGAAGCCCATTCACGTCGCCGGTGGCGCTCCTGACGACTTTCGGTGGCCGTTCAACAATCCCGGCTATTGGATGACCCCCATGTTCACCCTGGCCGTTGGTGGGGTTGGCGCCGGCGACCCTGCGCGGGGCACGTTCCCGGCGGACATGCTCATCGACTACATCCGTATCTGGTGAGCGTTATCGCTCTGCCTTGATCACCTGAACGAGGTTGAACTGCCAGCGCTCGACGAGCCGAAAGCCCAGGTCGCGCGGAACCGCGAAGGCCGGAGTTGCGCCATAGCGTGGGCCCGGCGGGAGCGCCCGCCCCTGCTCGTGAGCGGGCGTCGACCCGTCGGCTTGAGTGATGATCCACACCACTCCACAGTGGCTCAATGGCGTGGCGACCACTTCCGGGATGAGATTGGTGTCGAAGACGTCGTTGCGATCCGTAGCTCGTTGCCAAAGGGTGAGGTCGATCAGCTTGCGGTACGCATCGGGGCGCGCCGCCAGCAAAGGTCGCATCGGGGCGGGCATGAACGTCACGGTGTCGTTCACCAGTAAGCAATCACCTGGTGCTGCCTTGGCGCTGATCAGATCGGCTACCTGGCTGTAGTCCATTCCGTATTTGGAGTACGGGTTACGTTGCGCCCGAAGGTAAGTGGGCGCCGCGACCACGGCGAAAAGAGTAACGAGCGCTGCCGCTATCCATGGTTTGACCGCCAATGCGCCAAGACAGACGCCCAGGATCAGTGCCATTGCCGGCGCGGTGAAGCATAAGTACCGCGGCGTGTAGATCGGATGAACCAGCGCCGACCAAACGACGATCGATGCGGTCGGTATCACGACCCAGGAGACTGCCAAGGTCAACAGTTGACGATCTGGCTCGCTCAGTTGCGCCGATGTGTAGCGCCACAAGACAATAGCCGCAGCTATTACCAGTGCGGACAACACCGCGAACAGCGGGCTCCTTTCGAAGTATTGCTGAACCAGCACATCTTCGATCGTTCGGTGCCCGATCGGTGCTATCCACTTGATCTGCTGAACTTGCCCGACGACTTCAATCACGAACGGGGACACCGCGCAGAGCCCCAGAACCGACGTCACAGCGAATTCGACTAGCACCGTCCGAGTGCGCCGGAAGGCGCACATGAAGACGACGTGCGCGATCAACACCAGTACGAGATACATGTCGAGCACAATCGACAAAGCCAGGGCGACCCCGTAACACAGCCATAGCCAACGGCTTTCACGGCGTGCGGCGACAACGAGCAGTATGGTCAGCCACACCGCGACCATCATCGACATCGCATAGGGGCGAGCTTCGATGCCTGCCCATGTTGTCCGCGGCAGAATGCCGCAGACAACTCCGGCGGTCAGCGCCACCGTGCGAGACGAGAACTGCTTTGCCAGCACCACAATTCCCGCTGCGGCCCCGCCGGCGGCCAGGCCGCTTGGTGCGCGCGACCAGAATTCGGTGTGCGGGAAAATTTGAAACCAGCCGTGCATGAGCAGGTAGTACAGGCCATGCACCGCGTCGACGTTGCCCAACATCCGCCACAGCTGACCAAGGGATCGGCTGTATGAGGCCGAAATGGTCGCGGCCTCGTCGTACCAAAATGACGGACGGGCGGCGCCGCCCATACTTACCGCGGCGGCCAGCACTCCCACGATCAATGCGTCCAGGCGCCGTGACACACCGCCATGTTGCCAGAGGCGGACCGGCCTCCGGCATGCCGAACAAGTTCCTCCGACCCGCCGATTCGAACGTATGATCGATGAATGGCTCCGCTCGGGTCGATCGGATACAACGGGCAACCGGTCCGCGACCCGTTTCGGGTGGTGCGCCCGCCGATCACGGTGCTTATTGACCTGACGGTGCTCTTTCCTCGTGAGCCGCATCGTTCGGGCCGGTACCAGCCCAACGGACTGCAGCTGCACAAGGTCGTCGAGGGGCGGCTGAGCTGTTGGGGCATCTGCGAGCAGGGCGACTGGTGGGGGTTGGTGACCTATCCGATCGCGTACGGGTCCAAGCGGAAGACCGTCACGCACTGGGTACCGGCTTGGACGCTGCGCAAGAAGCGCTGACGATCACCCCTGGACTTTGCCCGGCGGAGGCTGCAGCCGGCGCCCCTGCACGTAAGTCTCGGCGATTGACGTCTCCCGGGTCCTCATCAGCAAACCGAACAGTGTCTGGTCCCGGGCCATGATGGGGTCTTGTGACCGTACGCCCTGAGTGATCACCGCCTTGAGCGCCGGCGTGCGGGTCGGGTCGACGGCGACGAAGTCGGCCTCCTTGCCGACGTCGAAGTTGCCGAAACGGTCCTCCATATCCAGGGCGCGCGCGCCGCCGAGTGTTCCGATGAACAGCATCTCGGCCGGATGCAGGGAAACTGCTGCATCGCCCGGCTCGGATATGTGCACCTTGAACGCGGCGGCTAGTACCTGCGGTATCGGCCATTCATCGCCGCCTCCGAAATCCGTTCCGGCGGCGATGTTTACACCGGATGCCACGGTCCGAAGCCACGGCATGGTCCCCGAGCCCAGGAATTGCTGGGAAATGGGGCAGTGTGCAATCGAGGTGCCCGTCTCGGCCATGCGGTGCAGTTCCACGTCCTGGCAGTGCACGGCGTGCGCCATGATGGTGCGCCGGCCGAGCAGGCTTGATCCGCCCACTTTCGAGCCGGGCAGGAACTTGCCGTCGTAGGTGTCCAGGTAGGTGTCGACCTGGTAGGTCTGTTTGGTTTCGTCCACTTCGCCGGTGCCCGGACGATTGTTCTCGTTGAGATGAGTGTGAAAGTACACCCCGCGGTCTCGGACCGAGTCATACAGCTCGCCAAGGCTTTTCAGTGTCTGCGGTGTGACCGCCAGCGAGAACCGCGGGACGATCGCGGCGTGCAGTAGTGCGGTTGCCGGATCGCCGGTATCAGCCGCGTGCCACTTGGCGATTTCTTCGCGAGCCAGCCGGATGGCGTCCTCTTCCGACGTCATCAGCGGCGCCGCCGCCTCAGGGCCGACGGTCTGGATGCCGCGCCCGCTGACGATGCGCAGGCCGCGGCGCCGGGTCTCGGTGAACAGCGCATCTTGGGCGTGCGGAAACGGAGACCCGAAGACCATGGCCGCGGTGGTTCCCGACGCGACGCGCCGGTCGCAGAACTCGACGGCTGCCTGCTGAGCGAAGCTCGGGTCGGCGAAACGGGCTTCGGCGGGGTAGATGCACTCGGTCAGCCACTCGAGCAGCTGACCGCCGCCGTATGAGTCGCCGGCGAACGTCTGAGGGAAGTGCACATGGGTGTCCACAAACCCGGGAAGCAGAAAGTCGGGCCGGTGATCGGACACCGCCGCAGCACGGTACTGAAACGGGACGTCGGCACGTTCGCCGCAGAACGCGATCCTGCCGTCGTCGTCCACCACCAGCGCGCCCTCGGGGATGGACACCAGCGCCTCGGCGGCTTCCGTTATCAGCGGGGCGCCGGCGAGGTGAAAGATGTGCCCGAGATGAATCCGTGCCATGTGGCCCCCCTGAGTGCATTCGGCTCACCACGCCGGATCATGACACGCGCGGCGGCGTTCCGCTACGCAATCAGGCGGACACGCGGCGCGGTCTGCTGTCCCCGCGCCGGTGTCAGTGCGATGATTGCTGCCCGTGGCAGGAAGCTGGGGTTCCGTGGCAGCCGGGCTCATTTCGCTCGGGCTCGTTATCTCGTTATCACCAATCACGATCATCCCCGCAGTGCTGGTGTTACAGACATCGCGACCGCGACCTAACAGCCTCGCGTTTCTCGGCGGCTGGCTACTGGGCCTGATGGTGCTGACTGCGCTCTCCGTGCTGGCCTCGCGTGCGCTCGGCGGTCTGCACAAGTCGCCGCCGGCCTGGGCGTCCTGGCTGCGCGTGGTGTTGGGGTCGGCCCTGATCGTGTTCGGCATCTATCAGTGGCTGACCCGGCATCGCCACAGCGATCCGCCGCGCTGGATGCGCTCATTTGCCAACATCACTCCAGGGCGCGCGGGCGTAACCGGTGCGGTGCTGACGGTGGTGCGACCCGACGTGTCGCTCATCTGCGTGGGGGCCGGATTGGCCATCGGCAGTAGCGGTCTCGATATTGCGGGCCACTGGGTGGCCGCCGCGTTCTTCGTCGCCGTCGCCGTGTCATCGGTCGCGATCCCGATCTTGGCCTACCTGGCGGCCGGTGACCGTCTCGACGACCTGCTGACCCGTCTTAAAAACTGGATGGAGCAAAACCACGCCGGGCTGATGGCAGCCGTCTCGGTGGTGATCGGCCTAATGGTCCTCTACCACGGAATTCACGCTCTGAAATAGCGGTCCAGCAAGGCGAACGCGGACCGGCCGTGGTGTGCGACTTTGAGCAACGTGCGGCTGGCCAGGTCGGTCGGCCGCAGCTGGCCCGATGGGCTCACGCTGACTGGCAGCTTGACGTCTAGGCCGAGCCGCCAGCGCACCGCGTCCAACATGCGGAACGGCGCCAGCACGGGCGGCTCCCACAGCTTCCAGACGCCGCAGGGCTTTTCGTGCGAATTGTCCGCTTTGAGAATCCCGTTCACCGCGCGTCGGGCCGCCTCGTTGGCGCCTTCCATCGTCGCCAAATCGGTGTTGGTCTGGACGAAGTCGGACGCGAGGAAGAAGTTGGGAATCTTCGTGACGGCCTCCGGCCGGTTGTCCCACGAGCCCGCCGTGTTGACCAGCAGCGGTTCCGCGTTGGTCGCTTGGCCAGGGTTGGGGAACTGGATATCCGGATCGAGGAACCAGCTGACGACATTCTTCTTCGTGAGTACGCCCTTGATGTGGTCACGGATCTGCGCCCGCACCTCGTCGTGAATCTCGTCCTTCGAGCACTCCTGGGCGGGTTTTCCGTTATGCGAACCGGGTGTGGTCCAGTCCGAGATGTCGACCGAAAGGATTCCGTTCACCCGTCCGTTGCCCAGACGGGTGAAATCGATGCCGTGCCAAAACTGCTTTTGCGAAATTGCGGTGAGTGCCCACTTGGAGTCGATGAACAGGATGTGGCCATTGACCAGCGGCATGTCCTCGCGAAGGTAAAACATCATGCCGTTCATCCAGCGGATCTGCAGCTTGTTGTCCTTCACCGGCCGCAGTCGTGGTTCGGCCTTGAGCAGCTCGTGGGTCAGCAGTAACTGCAGGCGCTCGACGGGCATCGCCGAAATGTAGTAGTCGGCTTTGATTTTCTCGAGGTCCTTGCCGCGGCGCGCGGTGACACCGGTGATGCGGCGTCCGTCGCAATGGATCTTCTCGACTGTGTAGCCATTGTGTAGCTCAACGCCGCGGTTACGCAGATAGGTGACCCACGGATCGATCCACATTTCACTAGTCGGTCCCATCAGCACGCCGTCCGCATGCTTGCCGGGGATGCTGGTGCAGAAAATCAACTGCCACAGGATCGAGGCACCGGTGCGCGCCGACATCTCTTCCGCACGGGCGGCCACGAGCGTGCGGGTCATCCCGGTCGCGATGAATTTGTTGAAGGCCGCCGACCGGTGTTTGGCGTCGATGAAATCCATCCAGGACATGCGTTCCCACTGCCCGAGCCGGCGCTCTTGACAGGAAGTGAGAAATATCAGCATCTGCTCGAAGAACGCGATTAACTCGTGTCCCGGGATATCGAGTTGGGTGCCGATTGTCCAGATGAAGTTGGCCGTGAGCTTGAGGTCGTCCAGCGATTCGGGCGGGATCATCGGGCCGATGATTTCGTTGTCGTTGTCGTCCCCGGCTTGGGCGATCATCATCAGCCGCGGCGTGTCGAGGTTGTCGTGAACCGTTCCGTGCCCGTCTGGAATGTGGTGCAGCGTGTCGTAGAGGTGCCTATAGAAGCCCGGGAAGAAGCGGAAGCCGTGCTCGGCCGGGAGATCCTTTCGTCCGGTTTTTCCCGAGCCGGGCACCGGCATCGAGCGTGCTTTGCCGCCGAACACATCGCGGTGCTCGTAGACTTTTACCTTGAATCCACGCTCGACGAGTTCGTGTGCGGCGCTGAGTCCGCCGACGCCGCCGCCGAGCACCGCAACGGTCTTCACGGTGGAAGATTAGGCTCGGGCGCGTCGCAGCACCAGTGCACACGCCGCTGCGATACTTGGCGACATGGCGTTAGACCTGACTCCAATCGACGACGTACTCGACGAAATTCGGTCGATCATCGAATCGTGCAAGAAATCTAAGAGTCCGCTCGGATATTTCGCCGCGCTGTATCTGCGAGTAACGCTCGCCATCAAGAAAGCCATCCAGCAGAACAAATTCGAAGACGGCCAGCGGATGGTGGACTTTGACGTGGCGTTCGCCCGTCGCTACTTAAATGCCTTCCAGGCACACGGTGACAACAAACCCACGCCGGAGACGTGGAAGGTCGCTTTCAAGGATCACGACGGCAAAAAACGCCTCATCATTCTGCAGCAGCTGATGACCGCGATGAACGCGCACATTGACCTCGATCTGGGCGTCGTGACCGACGAGATTCGCCGCAAGTACAAGACGGCATCCGCGGAGTCACTACACCACGACTTCATCGCCGTAAACACCATCTTGAGCTCTCAGATCCCTGGTGTTCTCGACGCGATCTGCGGCGTCTCGCCGGGGACCAAGACATACCGCAAGTGGGCGAACGACACATTGATCAACGCAGGATTAGTTGCATTTCGGGAAGATGCCTGGAGGTTCTCCTGCGTGCTGGCCGTCTTATCGGGGCAGGCCCATAAGAACATGATTGAGCTCCGCGACACCATGTGTGCCGGGCTCGGCGGTTGGTACATCCACCCGGTGCCGTCTGAGGGGATTGTCGACGAAATTCGGAAAACGGAATCCAAAGACGTCGCCAAGATCATCGACCTGCTCGCAGCCGAATCTCCCGAAGTGCCTACGACGCTGTGGTAACTACCCGACGCCGATCAGGTCTCCGTCTCGGCCAGCGCTAACGCGGCGCGGGCGCGCTTGGCCCACAGCGATGTTCGCAGCTCCTCGAACGCGCGCACGGCTTCAGCCAAAGTCGCCGTAGCCGTTTCGCGGTCGCCGCGTCGATGCTGCAGCTGGCCGAGCAAAAGTTGAGTTCGGGCCCGTTCGAACGGCATCGGCAGACCTTCGTGCGCTGCCATGGCCTGGTGCGCCATGTGCTCGGCCGCGTCGAGGTCGCCTTGGGCGGCCAGCCACATGCCGCGGCACCGAGCACCGACCGACAGCAGCCAGGATCGGTTGAGCCGAGTGCCATGTTGTTCCAATGCTTCGATTATCGGCACCGCGTCGTCGAGGCGGCCAAGTTCGACCATCGCCTCGACCGCGTCGGGGAGGTGCCAGCTGAGCATGAGCTCGACGCCGTGCATCGGGTTGAAATTGGCCAGCAGTGGTTCCAGCATCGTCAATGCGGCCGGATAATTCTCGAGTGAGACTTCCAGGAAACCCAATGTCTGAATTGGCCATTCGGCCATCCGTGGCGACTCGCAGCGCTGCGCACCCTCGATGACCGCATCCGCATCGGCGCGCGCTTCGCGAACCCGGCCGACGTAGGCGTTTACCAGTGCGCGAATTGTCAACGGGATGATGAGGATATCGTCACCGCCGAGTTGTTCGGCGTATTCCACTGCATCCGTGGCGTTTTGAATGGCGCCGGTGAACTCACCGCGCCACACATCGATCAGCGCAAGAAATCCGGCCACGGCCATCATGTCACGGTCAGCGCCGCGCTCCAGGCAGTGCTGCCCAAGGGCCTGCACCTGGAGGCGCCCTTCTTCCAACCGTCCCGTCCAGGCCAGGATCATGGCGTTGACGAGGCTGGCGCGGAAGTAAATTGGTATATCAACGTCGCGGTCTTCCAGATCAAGCGCGCGCTGTAGGGCGGCCTGATCCAGCCCGGTTCCGTGCGAGAAGTTCACGAACACCCAATACGCCAGCGCTTGGCTCGTCAGTGTCGGTACCCCGAGTTGGTTGGCAATAGTCACCGCTTCACGCGCGTGGTCGAGCGCTTCGTCAAACTCGCCGGTGTTGACTTCAGCCATCGACAACATCAGGTCGGTGCGCGCGAGCATCACGGGGTTGTCTTTGGCGTCATCGAGTGCGCCCTTGAGCAGGCTTGCGGCATCGTCGAACCTGTTGTCGTAGATGCGAATACCGGCAAGAAGGTTCAATGCCAGCGCCCGCAGCGTGCCTGGCCGCAACCTGTCGATGACGGACTCGAGCGTGGCACGGGCCCGCTGGGTGTTACCGGCTTCGAAGTGATGACCCGCCGATCGTAGACAACGCGAAGGCTTGTCGCCGCCGAGCCCTATTGCCAGATCGAGTAATTCGGCCGCGGCTGCCGGTGCGCCGCGGGCCCGGGCTGCGGCCGCGGCATCGTCGAGCGTTTGCATGATTTCCGCGTCGGCACTGACCGCGGACAGCGCGAGATGTCTGGCCTTCAGCTCCGGCAGGACAACGATATCGGCGAGCGCGCGGTGCATGTGCCGGCGCCGCGCAGGTGTGGCCGCGGTGTACACGCCCCTGGCAAGCAACGGGTGCGAGAACCGAACCAGGTTGTGATCAAACGTAACGATGCCGTTGCTTTCGGCTTCCTCGAGCAGCTCGACGGTCCGCTCGGCGCCGGCGCCGGTGACCTGTGCGAGCAGCTCAACCGTGGGATCGGCGACACACGCGACAGCCAGCAACACATCGACCACGTCCGCGTCGAGACGGCCGATGCGGCGACTTACCAAGTCGGTCAGGGTGCCGGGCAACGAAAGTTCGCCGCTTGGTGACTCATCACCCATGGTGCGGGCCAGTTCGATGGCATAGAACGGGTTGCCGCCGGAGACCTCAGCGACCCGCGCCAATCTTCGTCGCGTTATGGTCCGGCCGAACTTGGTGTTGATCAGCGTCCGCAGGCCGTCTAAACCCATGGGCCGCACTTGAATTCGCTCAACGGCATCGGCTCGGCCCAGATCCAGCCAGGACGCGACGGCATCGGTATCCGATGCGACCCGCTCGGCTACCAGCACGCCGATCGGGCCTTTCAGTCTCCGGACGGCAAAGGCCAAAGCCTCTTTGCTTGAGGTATCGAGCCATTGCGCGTCGTCGACGGCCACCAGTACCGGCGCGTCGATCGAGACTTTTTCCAGTACCGACAGGAATGCCGCAGCGACCACTCGTTGGTCCGTGGCGGGACCATCGCCGTTGGCGCGCAACAAGACTCGGTCCAGCGCCAGACGCTGCAGGGAAGGCAACCGGGCGAACACGTCAAGTTCGATATCGGCGATCAGGTCGGCCAACGACGCGTAGGCCAGGACCGACTCGGTTGCGCCCACCCGGGCCGAGAGCACCCGAAATCCCCGCTCGGCAGCCTCGTCCAGCGCGGCCTGCCATAGCGTCGTCTTGCCGATGCCCGCCTCCCCGGCAATGACCAACCCCGAGACCCGCGCGCGTGCCGACATCAAGAAGTGCGTTACCGCGTGCAACTCGACCGAGCGGCTGACCACACCGGCAGCCGAGAGCTCGATCGCCTCTGACGGGCGTTGCTCGGTTGCCGGCGCGCCGGTGCCGGCGGCATCTTGTCGATCGCGTTTCGGCGGCCAGTTCTGAGCCGCGGTCGGCTGGAGCGCCGAGGTCGGTGCACCGAGGGCGGCGCGGGCCGCGCGGGCCAAATCGGCGACGGTGGCGTATCGCTCGTCGGGATCCTTGGCCATGCCTTTGGCAATGACGTGGTCGAAGGCCTTGGGCACCGATCCGATGCTCGACGGTTGCGGCGGCGGCGCCGCGAGGTGGCCGGCGAGTTGTTGATCGACGCTGTCCCCGGGGAATGGGCAGCTGCCGGTCAAGCACTCATGCAGCACGCAAGCCAGCGAATAAACATCTGAGCGAGTATCGACCTGACCATTGGTGAACCGCTCCGGCGCCATGTAGTGCACCGTCCCGATCAGGCCGCCGCTGGTCGTGGCACCCGCCTCGCCGGTGGCGCGGGCAATCCCGAAATCGATGAGGTAGGCGAAGTCGTCGTCGGTGACCAGGATGTTCGATGGCTTGACGTCGCGATGCACCAAACCGGCGTCGTGGACAGCCTGTAACGCTTTGGCCGTTTGTTCGACGATCAACACCGCGCGCGCCGGGTCCAGCGGCCCAGCCGAAACAAGTGCGTGCAAGTCACGACCATTGATCAGCCGCATGTCGACGAAGAGCCGACCTTCGATCTCACCGTAGGTGTGGATCGGTAGCACATGCGGCTCACTGAGCCTGGCCGCCGCGTGCGCCTCTCGGCGGAAGCGCTTTTTGAACATGAGGTCCGCGGCAAAATGCGAGGGAAGCAGCTTTAATGCCACGACTCGATCGGTGGCAGTGTCATAGGCGCGCCACACTTCTCCCATACCGCCGCGCGCGATCATTTCGATCAGCCGGTACTGTCCGAACGGAGTCCCTTTCACAGAGTCCTCTCCAGGTCCTTTCCAGCTAGACCGGCGACTACTACCTTGGCTGAACGATAGACCTCCGTCAGCAGCGGCCGCAGCCCTTCGCAACCTCCTGCCTCGTCGAGATTCGTCGTGGCGGAACGCCGTCGCGTGCCGGTTAGGGTGGAGCCAATGAACGTCAGGCCCCGGCGCTCGCGCGGCATCCAACAAATCACCCGGGGTCTGGGCTCCCTTGATCGCGAACTGTTCACCGCGATCGCCGACAGCCCCACGCCGCTGCTCGATAGGGTCATGCCGCCCCTCACGAGGGCGGCAGATCATTCCAAGCTGTGGTTTGCGATTGCCGCGGGTCTGTTTGCGACACGGCAACGCTCCGCGCGGCGCGGAGCGGTGCGGGGCATCGCGTCGCTCGGTGCTGCCAGCTTGTTCACCAATCAGGTCGCCAAGCGAATCCGTCAGCGGCCGCGCCCGGCCGACGATTCGGTGCCGCTGATCAGACGAGTCCGTCGTCGCCCGACGTCCAACTCGCTACCGTCCGGACACTCGGCCAGTGCCGCCGCGTTCGCCGTCGGTGTCGGCCTGGAGAATCCGCCAGTGGGTTTCGGGCTGGCGTTGCTGGCGGGCCTGGTCGGATTGTCACGGGTGGCAACTGGCGCGCACTACCCGGGCGATGTCATCGTCGGGTTCGGCATCGGGGCCGGCATCGCCGTCGTCGGTGGCCGGTTGGTTCCGCCGGTTGCCGAGACCGCAGTGCCGCGAGCAGAACCGCTGCGGGTCGAGACTCCGGAACGGCCCGACGGCGCCGGAGTGGTCCTCGTCATCAACCCCGCGTCGGGCAGCGGCACCGGGGCTCGCGTCGCCGACGAGGTGCGCTCCGGGCTACCGCAGGCGGAGATCGTCGAATTGGGTTCAGACGACGATCCGGAGCAGGTGTTGCGCAGCGCGGCAGCACGTGCCGAGGTCCTTGCGGTCGGAGGCGGCGACGGCACGGTGTCGACCGCCGCCGCGGTGGCCAGCGAGGCGGGCCTGCCGCTGGCCGTCTTTCCGGCCGGGACGTTCAACCATTTTGCGAAGGACATCGGCTGCGACACCGCTGCCAAAACCGTCGAGGCGATCCGGCGCGGCAGCGTCGCCTGCGTCGACCTGGTGTGCCTGAATGAAAGCCGCATGGTGGTCAATAACGCCAGCATCGGTGCGTACCCCGCGTTCGTCCGGCGGCGCGAAAAGCTCGAGAGACGCATCGGCAAACCGCTGGCGAGCGTGTACGCGATGCTGCGCACGCTGCGCAACGAACAGCCCGTGCGGATTCGCTACGACAACAAGACCGTGCTGACCTCGCTGTTCTTTCTCGGCAACTCGGTATACCTGCCGACCGGATTCGCCCCGTCCAGTCGTACCCGGATGGACGACGGCCTGATCGATGTGCGCATCCTCGAAACCGGCCGCCGGTTCGCCAGGACCAGGATCCTGGCGGCGCTGGTCTTGGGACGTTTGCAGCGCAGCCCGCTGTACCACGAGATGCAGGTGCCGCAGTTCAGCTTTTCTGTCGTTGACGGCCCGACTGTCATCGCTCATGACGGCGAGGTTGGCGAGCAGTACGACGAGGCCAGCTTCACTGCGCAGTATCGGGCTCTGCCGGTCTTTCGCCCACTGCCCGCCAGGGGTCGTTGATTTACGCCGTTGCGGGCGGGGGCGAGTGTCTAGTTGTGGCGTTGGGTGTGTAGTGGCGGCGTTGGTTGTGTATCCACGGTTTTGAATGTGAAGTGGCGGTGGAGATTTGACCAATCTGCCGCCCAGCACGCACAGTCAAAGCCCTCATTACACACTCAATGCCGCGACGACGATTGCGCCCCGTGGATCACACTCAAATGCCCGGGCGACGGTAGGCTGACGGAGGCTGGCCCCATGCGTTGCGGAACGCTCGGGTAAACGAACTGGCACTGTCGAAGCCGACTCGGGTCGCAACTTGAAGCACGCTCAAGTCAGGATCGGCAAGCAGTGCCGCGGCCCGCATGAGGCGTGCTTGATGCGTGTAATCCCGCCACGTCATCTTCAACTCGCGGTCACACAGTCGGCGCAGCGAACGAGCAGACATGCCCGCCGCCGCAGCGGCATCGTCAATAGTGATGTGCGCTAATGCATTACGCATTCGCTCAAGGGCGGCAGCGAGTTGCGGATGATTGGTCGTGGGCAAGCTGAACGGGCTCTGCGACTCGAGGAGTTCGGCCAGCAACTCGGCGAAGCACTGGAAGTACGCATCGGCCGTTGCATCCGACGACTGGCGGTCGATGGGCCAGCGGCAGGCGTAAACGATCATGTGCCGAATCAGCGGCGATACCACCACGATTCCCGCTCCTCGGCGGGTCGGTTGCAGGAGGATCGGGTGCAGGAATATCGATACGGAGCGCACTCGCGTGTCAATCGTGCTGATGTGCCCGAGCCCGGCGGGAATCCACGCGGCTTGTCGTTCCGACAAGATGTAGGCGCCCGCGTCCGTCTCGACTTCGAGCACACCTTGGACGACGTACTCCAACTGGTGCAGATCGTGGGCGTGGCGCGGCGTGGTCACCCGCTGCCCTTCGTACACGAACGCGCCCGCGGTGGGTCGACCTCCCTGACGCATGTCAACCATCGTCGTGTTGTCCGCTGTGGACAAGTTTGTGGCCGTTTGTGCAGAGAAAGTCATCGCCTACCGATGGTACGACTAGAAGTCATGTCAGTGCAGTCCTTCACCCCGGCCGCCGGTAACCCCAAGTGGACCAAGTACTACGACACGGTCGTCGCGCTGGTTACGCGTGAGGAGCGTTGGCGCTCGGCGGCGGTCCGGCAGCTTTCGCTGGCGCCCGGTGATGTCGTAGTCGATGTCGGTTGCGGGACAGCGTCGTTAGCCATTTTGATGAAGCGGTGCCAGCCGGGAGCCCGTGTCGTCGGCGTGGATCCCGACCCGGAGGTTCTCGGCATAGCGCGTGCGAAAGTCCGCAAAGCCGGCTTTAACGTGGAAGACATCGAATTCGTACAGGGCATGGGCGACAAGGCCGCCGAGCTCGTCGGACCGGGGACCGCGAGCAAGACCGTCTCCAGCCTGGTGTTGCATCAGTGTCCGGTGCCGATGAAGAAGGCCATCATCGCCAACATGTTCAAGCTGTTGCGGCCCGGCGGTGAACTGGTTATCGCCGACTTCGGCTTGCAGCGCAGCGTCCTCATGCGGCTGGGATTCCGGCTGGTCCAGTGGGCCGATGGCAAGGCGGATACGCAGCCCAATGCGGATGGGATCCTGCCGCAGCTGATCGAGCAAGCGGGTTTCGTGGACGTCACTGAAGCATCGGTGATTCCAACGGTGTCCGGATCCCTGTCGATCTACCACGCGACTCGGCCCGCCACGCCGGACTAAACCGCGCGGTCGGGTTCAGGCTCGGCGCTTGTCTATGAGCCTGTTATGTTCCGCGGAACATAGCTGTGAGCCGGCCGCGAACCCTTATAGCCTCGCGGCATGTCCCGGTTGCGGGCCGCAAAGGTGCTGGCGATAGTTTGCGCAGCGGCCATCCTCGGCGGCGGCTGCGGCAGCCCGACGCGACGGTCGACACCGAGTTCGGGTGCTACGTCAAGTCCCGGCGCGTCCAGGTTGACCGGTTCCCTGTTCAGCGCCGCCGTGCCGTGGAACGTCGACGTTTCGGGCGCCGCGAAGTCCGAGCGATCCGATGCGATCGTTCATGCGCTGAGCGCCATGGGTGGCTGGGGGACCGGAGCGTTGCAGGTCGATTTTTCGATTCCTATCTTCTTCGCCGACAGCAACACACCTCGGGTGCAGGTCGTTGGCGCCGACGACTATTGCTTCGGCGGCCGGGACTGCGATTCGGTTCCCGCGCGCATGCCGCTGCCGGCGCAGGCGTATTTCGAGGGCTCGTCCGAGCTCACCTGCGACACCAGCGGTGCCACGGAGAGGCAGGAAGACTGTCATCTGCTCGTCGTCGATCGCGGTCAGGGGAAGCTCTACGAGATCTATCACGGCAATCGATCCGGCGAAAACCTCACGGCGCAAGGGTTTTTCGTATGGGACGTCACCAGGGCGTATCCCGACACGTTGCGCGGAGACCAGTGCACCAGCGCGGACGCCGCCGGGTTTCCGATCGCCGCATTGACACCGACCGCGGATGAGGTTGCCTCTGGCACAGTGAATCACGCGATTCGCTTCATCCTGCCCAACCACCGGATGAAGGCGGGCGTCTACGTGCGTCCGGCCACCCACGCGGGCGGTCCGGACAGCAGTGATCCGAACGCACCGCCGTACGGGGTACGGTTCCGGCTGCGAGCCGACTTCGACGAGTCGGGCTACTCAAAATCCGAGCGGGTCATCATCGCGGCTCTGAAGAAGTACGGGATGCTGCTGTCTGATGGTGGCCAGGTGCCGCTCACCTTCGCCGACGACCGGACGAGCACCAACAAATGGGCCGAATTGGGCATCCGCGCTGAGTCATTCAACGGCATCACGGTCGATCAGTTCGAGGTGGTCCAACTCGGCCCTGAAGTCAAGCTCACCTACGACTGCGTCCGCAACCAGTGACGGCGGGTTCGCGGCGGGGCGTATTCAATGCGCGTTTGCGAATGGAACGGCATGGTGGCCGGAAAGTGAGACAATCGCTGCATGTCGGAAACGCCTGGCAGGCAATCCGGTCACCGAGCAGCGAAGCGAGCCCGAGAGCTTGCTGAGCGGCGAGACGAGCTGGAGACGGGAAATCCGTCGTCGGCAGAGAATGTCGAACGCGCCCGTCGTGCTGCAGATGAATCGCGGCAGCGATCCATAGACGCACATCGGGCAGTCGCCGAGCGGCATCGTCGGGCAAGTTGGGTGCACGAACAAGCCGCCTACGTTCACGAGCATGCGGCGGCGGAAGGTATCGGCGACGTCGCTGAGCATGAGCGCGCCGCCGCACGGCACCGTGAAGCCGCCGAAACCGACCGGGAAGCGGCTAAACATGACGACGCCGAAGCCGACGCCGGCGCGAGGGGTGCGCACCCCAAGCCCTCCTGAATGCAAAACGCCAAAGTCGTACGCGAAGGCGCGCGCTGACTTAGGCTCCATCCAACCGCTGAATAGCAAACGCCTGGCGTGCGCTGAACGCTTGAGGAGCTGACTCAGGAAGGACTCAAGTCAGGAAGGGAAGTTCATCATGCGCCAGCTAACAGCCGCGGTCGCCGTTGCCGCGATCGGAATCGTGGTCGCGGGCTGCGGCGGTGGCCACAAGGGCGGCTCCGCTTCGTCATCGACTGCCGCCACTGGCCCGAGCGCGTCGAAACCTCCCCTCGCCCAGTCCGCGCTGGCGGGTCTGTTGCTCGACGCGGCCGAGATTGACACCGCGATGGGTGTCACCGGGATGAAGGTCACCGAGACAGCCGACGCATTGACAGAAGACAAAACGGCGGCCTTTTTCTCTCCGGCATACAAGTTGCCGCGCGAATGCCTCTACGCCACCGGCGCCGGGGTGGCCCCCGTCTACGCCGGCAGCGGAAACACCGCGGTCCATCGGGACCGTGACGTAGTGTCGCTCCCCTCGGACACGAACGATCTGGACCCTCAGGTCAACCAGGTGGTGACGTTGTTCCCTTCCGCCAAGGCGGCCAACGCTTTTTTCGCGACCTCCACAAAAGGCTGGCAAGCGTGCTCCAACCGACAGGAGACTGCTCCCGGCGATGCCAACAACTTTCAGATTTATTGGCACGTGGGACCGGTCTCCAACACCAACGGGACTTTGAGCACCACCGTGGGCGCGATCGCGACCAAGAATGACACCAGCACGGTCGCAGCTTGTCAGCGGGCGCTGACCGTCCGCAACAACGTCGTGATTGATGTCGAGGCGTGCCGCAAGGACCCGGGCAATGTGGCCGTCGACATCGCCAACCAGATCGCCGGCAGAGTGGAAAAGCAGTAGGGAAGGCGTCGCCCCGACGCCGTTACGCATCCTGCCCGGGATTGCGGCCCCACACGGCGACCACCAACCCGCCCCTGTAGAGGAACGAGGGGTCTTCGAAAGCACGCCGCGCGTCGGACGCGTCGGACGGTGCTACGAATCCGTTGGCGACCATCGCCTCGTCTATCGGCTGGAAGGATTGAATCATCAACTGCGACATCGGGCTACGCCCGTGCCCGACCATAGCGACCGCCTCATTCCCCACGTCGGTCAGGTCCAGGTGCTCCATGTGGGCCGGTAACGTGCGGCCGTAGCGCAGGTCCATAATTCCGCCTGCCAGAAGGAATTTGATCCGCGCCTGAGCGCACAGGTCAAATCCGGCAGCGAACGGATGCGCCGGGTCTGCCGCCTCGACGGTGCCGTTGTCGGTGTCTTCGATCATCAGCCAACCACCTGGCTTCAGCGCCGCGATCATGCGCCGCAGCACTGCAACTGGATCGCGCAGATGTGTCAGGACCGATCGAGCGTGTACAAGGTCATAGGACGCCGGCTCAATGGGGTCTTGAGTGATGTCACAACGACGGACCTCGACGTTTTGTGCGCCGATGTCGCCGAGAAACCGGACATCGAGGTCAGCGGCCACGACTTCCCCAGCGGGACCTACCCGTTGAGAAAGCCAGCGCACCACCGATCCGGCGCCAGCGCCTACCTCAAGGCATCGCCAGCCTTCAGCGACACCGAGCGCGTCGAGCTGACGGAACGTCGACGGATCATTGAACCGTTCAATGAGTTTCAAGCGCGTCAGTTCGTCGTCCGCTTGGTGGTCACTCCAGAAATAGTCACCGCTTCGGGTGTCTTCCTGCCTCAAACCACCCTCCTCGAACGGCCGCAACGTGTCAGGCCCGGTCCGAGGCCCTGTCGTGCTTGGCTACGTTATCGCCCGAAACTGCGGGTGTCTGGCATTCTCGCTGAGCGCCCATGACGTCCGGCAAACGACATCAGGATGCTCGGGCTGACAAGTGACTGCAAGTAGGTCGTGAGCCGCAGCTAACCGTGCGATTTGTTCCAAAGCCGTCACGCAGCCGTGTGTTTGCTGTCAGGATGCTGACATCGCTGAAGAAAGCGGCGATGGGGTCTGGGGCTCCTGGCCGTCACCGCGCCATCATCGACCACTGGAATTTTTCGCCCGAAGCCTGATGTCAGCTGAAGACCTGAGGCAGTTAATCGGTGGAATCACATGTTCGGCAACGCGTAGTCCGCTCGAAAAATTTGCTATTAGGATCAAGATTCTCTGAAAATCCTGAGCATTCGGCTTGGCTAAAGCAGATGAATGTCCCAGTTGAGAAAAATTGCGAAGACTTGCGTGATGGCGCTATCGGCGCTCGATAACTGCGTTTTGCCTGAGTCTTGCGGCGTTTCAGCACGTTGGCACCCTGCTTATGAGCTCTTCCTCTCGCAGGTAGACATCCTCGACGGGATATCAGTTGTGCTTCACCAGCTGGTACTCAATCCACATCATGTCAGCCTCGTCCCGGCCGGCTAACGAGTTGTTGTCAATTGTCGTCGTGTAGCCGGCCACGGGAGAAGGTCCCGTCCACTTACTACCTTGCAGGTGTAGATCAGAAACAGCACCGCTGGGGTGGTGGAGAGTCATACAGTTCGAACCACATGAGGTCGTCGTCCACTCGAATGTTGCCCCTGAATTTCCCATCGAGTCATTGGTCACGGTCCCCGTATAGGCTCCCTCGACGAGTTCGGCCGATGCTGGGCCAGCCAGCCCGATCGCGGCGGCCGAAAGCACTGCGGCGACGGTCAGCCCCTGTCGGAACATTCTCATGTCCTCTCCCTCCCATTTGCCCGGCCCGCAGCTAGTTTGCTCGGACCAGCGCCAGTCCATTCGATTCGTCTTAACCAGTGTTGCCCGACGCGCCGCGCTCCAAACGTTTGTTCAGTTGCTGAAGAACGGGAGGCATTTCACTGTGAAAAGTAGCATCTCAGAAATTCGAGGAGGTCAATTCAAAAGCGCCAGGCGTCCAATTCAAGGTGCGATTCTGTCATTGGGTGGTTCCTCGTGTCGTGACGCGGGTCAGCTGTGACCCGATCCACGTCGCTCTAGCCATCGACGGCGCTGACGAGCCGGTCGACAGCCTGTACCGCGACGACCAACGCGCCCCGGCCTAGCCGGGACGCCGCATCGGCACTGCATTGAGGTCGATCCCGTCTGCAAGCTGGTTTACCAGCACATCACCGGCGAGTTGATCCCGTACAGCGGTGTAGTCCCGCCGAAAATAGGACCAACGAGCACACCATCAATAGTCACTTGGCCGTCGTCGCTCATGGTGGTCATGTGAAACCGGTCTATCGACATATTGGCTTTTCGAACCGATTTTTACGCCTTTCGCAATCGAAAACCATTGTGGTACAAGGTGAGTCGCGGCGTTCGCGAGCGTTGGAAAGCGTTTGCGCGCGCTGGTAAGGGCGGATCGGGCGCGGCGACGGCCAGCTAATGGTTTCAGGGCCGCTGGTTTCAGGACCGCTGGTTTGCAGGCAGAGCGAAAGATTGCGACAAGTCTCAACCGATGATCGAGGATTTGAATGATCGGAAACCGCGTTGAACTGCGGTGATGGTGGAGCCGATGACGGGAATCGAACCCGCGTATTCAGCTTGGGAATTCTCGCGGTCTCTCGACGCAAAATGGTTCCGCCCCGATTATTGCCTGGGGGCAGGGCATGCTAATTGGGCGACGACACCGAAATGATCGCTGGGCCAGACACCGCGGCGCGTCGCGTCGCATACGACGGCCGCGTCCAGCACCTTGCCTGCGCCGTCAGCGGTGCGCACGCCTACGAAGATGTAGTCGATGCGCTGATCCGGTGTCGGGTCCTGCGCCGTGTACGGGTTGGTGTTGTTCCAGGTGAAACCAAGCTCAGCAGGATGGGTCACCTCGAAGGCGTCGAACAGGTGAAGACTGTGACCGTCAAATCCGTGCCGGCCGCTAATGAATAGCACCTCGGTAGATTCCGGGCTTGCGTTGAAGTCGCCACAGACAATCGGGGGGAAATCGCCAGAGCCCGTCCCGACGAACTCGGCGAGCTGACGGACCTGTGCCTCGCGCACCCAGCCCTCGTCGAACCGGTGAGACAAGTGGGTTGAGGTGACCGACACCAGACGGTTGCGAACGCGGACATCGACGGTCAGCGCGCCGCGAGGCTCGATATTTGACCCCGCCAGGGTCAGCTGGAGCGTCCGCGAGTCGACGATCGGCCAGCGGCTCAGGACCGCGTTGCCGAAATCGCTGCGGCCGGAGCGGACGTACGCCGCGGCGTACACCGCGTCCATCCCGGTATGCTCGGCCAGCCACGTCGCCTCACACAATTCCGGTGACCGAGTTGCCTCCTGCAACGCGACCACATCAGGGCGAATCTCGGTGAACCAGTCGACGAGCGCGTACTTGCGCTCCTCCCAAAGGTGATCGCCCCAAATGTTCAACGTCATCACCGTCAGCACATCGTCCTGAGCGGGTGACGTCACACCTCGATCGTATGTGGCACGATTTCTGCGCAGAGATGTTCGCGTCCCGGCAACGATCAGCGCCTGACGGGGCATGGGCCCGTAGGGATGATCCCTGGTAGCGGCCACTCGAGATACGTTGAGAACATGAGTGCTGCCGGCATCGTCCTCGTAGCACTCGCGATCGCCGTCGGAATCGTCGGCATCGTGGTGCCGCTATTGCCGGGCACGCTGCTGGTGTTCGTCGCGATCATGGTGTGGGCCGTCGTCGAGAACAACATCACCGCGTGGGTGACACTCGGCGTGGTGGCCGCGCTGCTCGGTGTGGCGACATTGATCAAATACACCTGGCCCGTGAAGCGGATGCGGGCCGCCGACGTGCGCACGCTGAGTCTGGCAGCGGGCGCGATTGTGGGCATCATTGGTTTCTTCCTAATCCCGGTAATCGGCCTGGTGATCGGCTTCGTGCTGGGTGTCTATGTGGCGGAGCTGGCCGCCCGCGGAGACCAGCGGCTGGCATGGACCTCGACGAAGCACGCCCTGAAAGGTGTCGCGTTGTCGATGGGTGTCGAGCTGGCTGCCGCGCTGCTCGCCACCGCCGCGTGGGTGTGCGGGGTTTACCTAACTCGGTAGGCGCCTTGCTGAGAGCGTTGTACCCCGAATGGTTTCCAACGATTTCGTGCTCTCCTTGGCGACCAGGCCACTGACGATCCTCGATGGGCGCGTAGTTAGTGGTTCCCCAGGTGTCCTTGTGGTTGATAGCAGGATCGATCTGGACCGGTCGGGCCAGCAAACATCGGCGTGAGCATCTGATGTCAAGTTCCGGCACCCGCTTAATGGATAAGTTCCGGTAGGTGCTTTACAGGCAAACTGAGCCTGTGGTGGAGGTCGTCCCCCCGCGTAGCGGCGGTAGCTATAGATACGTCCGCAGGTAGCCCACATAGCTGCGGCTAAATTCCTGCATCGAGGCGACCTTCGAGGCGATGAGGTTCGCGCCGTGGTACATCTTCGGGACGGTGATGAGCTCGCACGGGACACCGCAAGCTTTTAGCTGCTCGGCGTACCGAACACTCTCTTCGTGGAGGAGATCGAGATCGCCTACTCCGATCCACGCCGGAGGCAAGCCGGCCAGGTCCGTGCGCCGCGCTGGTGCCGCGTACTCGGGTGCATCCGACATTCGCGGTTGCCGCCCTAGATAAGCGGTCCAGGCGAACTTGCTCGTCGCCGGTGTCCACATGAACCGGCCGCGTCGGTCATGGTCCTCACGGAGAGCCGTGCGGTCGTCGAGTATCGGGTAAATCAGAACCTGAGCGCGTAGCGGGATCCGGTCATCGTGACTGCGTTGCGCGACAGCGGCGGAGAGACCGCCACCGGCACTCCCGCCGGCCACGGCGATCCGCTGGGGGTCGATTCCAAGCTCGTCGGCGCTGGCAAGCATCCATCGCAGCACCGCCATGCAGTCATCCAGGGCAGCGGGGAACGGGTGCTCGGGCGCCAACCGGTAGTCGGGTGAGACGACGACGGCCTCGAGTTCGCGTGCGAGTCGACCGCTGAACGGCGCCTCGAATTGCGGAGAGCCGAGAATCATCCCACCGCTATGGATCCAGAGCACTGCCGGTCGAGGCGCGTGATGCTCGGCAGGTGTCGTGACAAGCACGCGGACGGCGGGGTCGCCAGCGATACGGCGCTGCGTTACCGTGACGCCTTCCCCGGGCCTGAGGCTCAAGCGAAACACCTTCCGAACGAGCGGGAGCGTCCGCGCGTTCGTTGAACCGGGCAAGAGCGGCAGCAAGGGGCTGCGAAGTTCCGGATCGACGTCCGCCATAGCGTCGCGCATTGCCAGGTAGCGGCGGCCTACGAAAACCGAGGCTCCGAGTCCGGCGAGCGCAGCGACTTTCTTCATGGCTCGATGTAAGCACCAATTGTGCGTAGAGGACCCGCTTCTGGCTCAAGAGTGCGCCTCAGGCTAGCGTGCAACCCCTTCAGGCCAGGCCCAGTCTCGGCAGTGGAAACCGTCAGGATGTTCTTACGCAGTCGGTGCCACCTGCGGAAGCATTTAGTGTTCGACTGACGGCTATGCCTAACCGGGTACGGGACCGATATGGGACCGAGCAAGTCGCGGCCCGGGCGCTCAACGAGGTTTGCGCTGGTCAATGTGGAGCCGATGACGGGAATCGAACCCGCGTATTCAGCTTGGGAAGCTATTCCTAAGCGCGAACGCACGTTCGAAAGCGCATGGTAGGCGGACTGCTGGCTAACGCTAACGCTGGCTAGACGTGCGGTTTCGTACGTCTGGCGCATGGCTGCGGTCCGGCGCTGGTACGGCTCCGGTTCGGTTGCGTTCGGGGTACCGACGGGGTATTTGTGGGCCAACCGTTCGTGAGCGGTGCGTAGCGGCCCGTCGCCGCGACGCCTAGTCATCGCGAGGTGGTTTCGATGAGGGTCCAAGACATTCGCTATGGCGAGCGTTTCGGGCGCAGATCGCCTGTCATAAGTATCCGTAATGGGGTCATCGGGAGTGGACTGCGCTCACGAACCGGCGTGTCAGCCATCTATGTCAGTCTGTGCAGGGTGAGCGAACGGCAAGATGTGGAACGGGTGAAGTTGCCGGAGCGCCTGTTCAGTTCACATGTACTGCGGGTTTCGGTGCCAGTTGATCTAAGGAGGCATCAGAAGAAGTGAGTCGGTTCGAGGGATGTCCGTGAGCGCGGCCAGACCACCCTTTTTCTGCAGCACGGCCCAACCTCGGCCACCCGGAGGTTGATAGTGGCGTCGAGCCCCATTCAGAGGGAACCGACGCCACGCCGATGGCAGTCAAAAGCTCTTGGTCGTTGGCTGGACACAGGCCGCCGCGGAATCGCAGAGGTCGTGACTGGGGGCGGTAAGACGACATTCGCCGGCCTCTGCGCGAGTCAGTTCTTCGATGCATTCCCTTGCGGCCAAGTGATTATCGTAGTGCCGACGGTGGCCTTGCTCGATCAGTGGTTCGTCGCTCTGCAAGATGATTTCGGTGTGGCTTCAGCGGACATCGCAACTTACTCAGGAGAGGGCAGGCCAGCGCAGCCCGCTCGTTTCAACTTGATGGTCCTGAATACAGCGAGAACTGAAGCGCCCGCGCTGGCGGCGCTAGGAACCAACTTCCTCGTCGTCGACGAGTGCCACCGTGTCGGAAGCCCCGAGAATTCTCGATGCCTCGCGGGTGATCACGCAGCAACTCTCGGCCTATCAGCGACTCCCCGCCGCGAGTACGACGACGCGTTCGAGACCGTTGTGCAGCCGATTCTTGGCCCTGTCATCTATGAATATGGGTACAACGACGCCCGCCACGACGAAGTAATCACCAGTTTTGAATTGGTAAACGTGAAGGTCGAGATGACTTCGGAGGAGCAGGCGCGCTATGAGCGGCTCTCACGACATCTGGCGATTCTCGTTCGTCGCTTCCACGAGGGAGACGACGTGGAGGGGCGTATCAAGAAGGTGCTTCGTGATCGCGCTTCGGTGTCGGCGAACGCTGCCGCGCGAATCCCAGTTGCGGTACGCCTTGCGACTAAGTCTTCGAGGGAGCGGGTGCTCGTCTTCCACGAGTCGATCAATGCCGCGAACCAGATCGTCCGACTCTTGACAGAGCGAGGCCTCCGCGCCGCGGCCTACCACAGCAATATTGGACCTGACGTCCGGCGTGACAATCTGCGGATGTTTCGCCGAGGCCAACTCGACGCGCTCGTTAGCTGCCGAGCGCTCGACGAGGGTGTGAACGTACCCGAAGCGTCCGTCGCCGTCGTTGCGAGCTCCACGGCGAGCGGGCGACAGCGGATTCAGAGGCTTGGCCGTGTCCTGCGACCGGCCACGCGCAAATCGAAAGCAATCATCTACACGCTCTACGCGACCAAAATCGAGGAGGACCGCCTCAAGAAGGAGAGCGAGCATCTTGAAAGTGTTGACCGGGTGACATGGCTGACGGCGCAAGGGGGAAGCATTGGCACGGTTGCTCCTACGTGACGAATGGTTCGAACCTCTATCCCTGCACGCTCAGTACGAGACCGAGTTCGAGCGAATTTTGCTGGCGTATGGGGAAGCGCTATTCCCGAGCTGGCATCTCGTTCCATTCAAGATGGACGTTCGCTCCGACGAGGGGGTGAAGCGCCCTGATTTGGCACTTATCGACCGTGACTACCGCCGTTGGTGGGTAATTGAAGCGGAGATGGCGCGTCACGACTTCAATAGCCACGTCCTCCCTCAGGCACGTGTCCTCGCGTATGGGAGATACAACGACACGCACGTAGCTGCGCTCCTGCGCGAGGCTGCCGCCCTTGACCCGACGCGAGTTGCTGCGATGGTACGGGGGGAACAGCCGCGCGTCTGGGTCGTTGTCGACCATCCTCGACCCGATTGGCGACGCCCGCTGGAAGCCATCGGAGCAGCTCTCGGCGTCGTAGAGATCTTCAGGTCCGGCACTAATCAACACGTATTCCGCCTCAACGGCGAGCAACCACAGCCCCCAACCACCGACGTTATCGAGTGTCGGAGAGATCCGAACGTTCTACGGCTGTGGACGGTCGATACACCGGCGCTTCTGCCCATCGGGGGCGGTGAGACGATGAGTATCTACATTGAGGGGACTGGCCAGCCTTTTTCGTGGATGCGACGCGATACTGCCAACACGGTGTACCTCAGCTGCACGAGCGGCAACCCTCTTCATGGGTACAAGCGCGCGAGCTTGGTAAGACTTGAAGATGGGCGATGGATTTTTACAGAGTGCCGATGAGCCACGGAGGGGATTTCTAACATGGTGCACCTTGATTTGGGGTACGAGGCCATTCGCTCATACAAGCGTCTGCCTTATACGCCCTGGCATGCCCTGGCGGAGTTTGTCGACAACTCGACCCAGTCGTACTTCGCCAATCGGAAAACGCTAAATGCCGCGTTGGCGGAGGAGGGACGGCCCTTCGAGGTCTCAATCGCGTATGACCGCGATAACGACTTACTTCGGATCAGCGACAACGCGATGGGGATGTCACTCGCGGAGCTTGAGTACGCGCTTCGCATTGGCCAGCCGCCTGCGGACACATCCGGCCGGTCAAGATACGGCCTCGGGATGAAGATGGCTGCGTGTTGGTTCGGCGAGCAGTGGAGCATCCGCACG
The DNA here is from genome assembly GCF_059812725.1 of Mycobacterium sp. NGS41. Classification (NCBI taxonomy): domain Bacteria; kingdom Bacillati; phylum Actinomycetota; class Actinomycetes; order Mycobacteriales; family Mycobacteriaceae; genus Mycobacterium; species Mycobacterium sp. NGS41. Next base: position 32,105 of record NZ_JCALDF010000021.1, on the reverse strand, counting down.
AAACGGTTTGGCGAGACGATCGAACACGAAATCGCGGTCGATGTTGAGACGGTGGCCGAGGGGAATAACGAGCTTCCTTACGTCGCTCGGGACGCGCGGCCGGAGTCAGATCACTACACAATTTTGGAGATCCGTAAACTCAATAGGGAGATGAAGGGCAGGACTCTCGGCAAGATCCGGGACTTCCTGTCGTCCATGTATCGCGTCGATCTTCGTAATGGTGATATGCGCCTTGAGTGGAGAGGCGAACCCCTCAAGTGGGATATGGATCAGGAATTCGCAAAAGCGCGAGATGGCTCGGTTTTCCGCCGCGAGTTCGCCTTGAACGTCGAAGGAAAATCCGTCACGGGTTGGGTCGGTGTTCTCGAGCGAGGGAGCAGGGCCAAGGCTGGCTTTTCGATTCTTGTTGCAAACAGAGTGATCAAGGGTTGGCCGGAATCGTGGCGCCCTCAGGAGATCTTCGGCCAGGTTGAGGGCTCCAACGACCTAGTTAATCAGCGGCTGACCGGTGAGGTCCACCTCGATGCATTCATCGTGTCTCACACAAAGGACAACATCCAATGGATGGGCGACGAGGAAGACCTACTTGAAAAAGCTTTGAAAGAAGAATGTGCAGAATACCGAGAATTCGCCCGCAACCGGCGAAGGGATCCGCGGCCGATAACCGATATTGAGGTGCAGACCGCGATCGAGGAATTTCAGGCAGAAATCGAGTCGCCCGAGCTCATCGATACGATTGAATTTACTGAAGTTCCAGAGCCTGAGGTGTTGAAGGCGGACAACGATGCGTATGTCGCCACGATTGACCCGACCGAGCCAACGTTTAGTGCGAGGGCCTCGGTTGCTAATACCGAGGTCGAGATTCTTGGTTTCCTAGATCATGACAAATCGCCTGCTGACCCCTATGTGGTTAGTGAGTCGACGGATCCTAATCGGATCTTGGTTATCATCAACTTTGCACATCCGCACATAGAACAGATTCATGGTAGTGAGAACCTCGTTAATTACTTCCGGCACTGCACTTATGACGCCATCGCGGAATGGCAGGCCCTCCGGCTTCGATCTACCACTGATACAGCGACTATCCGGTTGATGAAGGACAAGCTGCTTCGGGTCCCGTTTGAGATAAAGATGCACAGCGAGTAGATCGAGGCAGCGAGCGATGGTAGGCATCACCCGCTTCGCACACCTTCTGCATGGGCGATTGGCGAAAGGAACAAGCATCCAGATAACCGAGCCTGGCGGGCGCAGCGTCGAGCAATGTAACCGAGTGCCTCGCGAGACTGGTATCCCGACCCGCCCCTACTGTTCGAGAGGTTTGTCGGTGGCATCTCTTAGAATCACAACGCTGTAACTAGAGCAGGCCGAAGCCGGTCGTTGCAATGGCATACCGGGTCGCGACCGGACCAAACGAGAGGGTCGAGGGTGGGCGCCAAGCAGAGTCGGCAAGATGGCTTACCGCGAGTCCAGAACATCCCCGTCGACCGCATTCGGCCAGAAGCCGGACTTGCGCGCAAGAGGGACCGAGTGGCTCACCGTGATCTGCAGCGCTCCATCGAACGATTCGGAGTGCTGACGCCAATTACTGTCCGGCATGCGCCCGACGGCACGGGTGACTACCTGCTAATAAAAGGCCAGGGGCGCACCCTGGCCTGCCGGCTTCTCGGCCTAGACAAAATCCCCGCCATCGTCGTCGACGACAGCTTCGCCGACAACGTAAAGGTCCAGCAGTTCCTAGTCGAAAATGTTGCGCGATTGCGGATGCGACCGGTTGACCGGGCGCTGTTAATAGCGCGCGCCCGGCAGGCAGGCGAAGAAACGGCGGAGGTGGCGCGAAGGTTCGGCGTCTCGGCAACAACTGTGCGTCGACTTGAGGCTCAGCTCGAAGGAGCTTCCAACAGCGAGGTCGCCGCGTTGCGTTCCGGCAGGTTGAAGTTGGCGCTCCATGCGGTGATAGCCCGACACGTCGACGGCAATGAGCGAGCGGACGTGGTCGAAGCTGTCGCCGAACACTCAATTTCAACGAAGGAACTGGAAGCGCTTTTCGTCGCACTTGGCTGGCGCAAACTGATGGAGCTCGGTAACCGTCACCGTCGCCAGCGCCTCCTCCTCTTGGCCTGGGCCTGCAGCTGCCTCGACGAGCTTCCAGCCGGATCGACGAAGGAACGATTACGCCGGCTCGCCCTTGCAATGCCGTATCACTTCGAATCTCACGGCCTCACAAAAGTTTCGGTGGCGCTGCAATGAAACTGGTAGAGATCTCGGTCGATGCGCTCGAGTTAAGTCCAGATTTGGCGAGGACGGGGAGCGCCAAGCAGTTCGAGGACCGTTTGCGGTCATCGATCCAAGCAATCGGCCTCACTGAACCGCTGAAGGTTGCGCCGCTGTCAGCGGGGCGATATCTAGTGATCGATGGCGCGATGCGGGTCCGCGCCGTACGGAGTATCCGAGACGCCGAACCTTCGCGGTTCAATACGGTCGCCGCGTATGTTTTCGACTATGACCGTCGATATGAGCTTAGGTATCAGTCGGATATCTACCAGGACTTGCTTCCGAGCCAGCTAGCACAGCTCGTCGAGCACCTTCATGCGACGGAGCATGTTCGAAAAGTTGATATCGCGCGCTACATTGGCGTGTCACCTGCGACACTCCGCAATTACACTGGCCTCTGGCGACTTATCCAGCGCGGCGGTCTCTTCGCAGCAATTGTCGAGCTGATGGATGTCGAAGTTATCCCGTCATCGAATCCTTATGCCTGGCTCCGTCTGACTTCAGATGGCATGCGGAAGGTGCTTGAGGACAACTTCACCGAGGGCGAGAACGCAGAGATTTGGGTGCAGCGGATCTGCACGGCTGCTCAACAAGGCGAATACATCCGCTTTCCGATCAAGTTCGTCGAAGCAACTACCGACGCTCTTCCTTCCGAGTTTTATAGGGAGGGTGAGGAACTCCGGTCAGTTAAAAGAGACATCGGCCAGAGACGTGGTAGGGCTCGGCCCAAGGCGAAGCCGAAAGTCGATTACACCCCAGCCCTTCGAAAGCTAACTCGTGTCTCGCGCAAGTCGTCGGAACCGGTGTTGCGGACGGCAGCGTTGTCCCTGAAAGAATATTTGCGATGAGACTGTCCACGAGCTGGTGCGACGAAGCGTTTTTCACACTCCCCGAGCCGGATTCGCTTGATGGCGGCACCACCTCAGCAGGAACGCTGTGGCACGGCATAAGCCCACGTTGGGGGCATTCTATGCACACTATGTGCTCCTACCACGGCATGTTTCCCGCGAAGGTCGCTCACTACTTCATTCAGAGCTACTCTAAACCGGGAGATGTCGTCCTGGATCCATTTAGCGGGCGAGGTACCGTGGCCCTTCAAGCTCGCGTCGAAGGCCGTAAGGCCATTTGTAATGATCTCAGCCCCCTGGCTTTCATACTCTCGACAGCCAAGGTTAAACCCCCGACATGGGACGCCGTTATGGCGACGATCGATCAATTAGAACGTCAATATCGAAGAAGGCGGTCTCTTGACCCCGACGTTCCGGCAGACATACGGATGCTCTACCACCCGACAACGCTCCGACAAATATGTTTTCTTCGCTCCTATCTTCTGAAAGAGCCTCTTGTCAGATGGACGTCCGAGGATTCCATGATCGCCGGTGCGTTAGCCGGGATTATGCACGGCTTGTTTCGTCGCGACGGAACGTCGCAATATCTCAGCATTAGCATGCCGAATACGTTCAGTATGTCCCCGTCTTATGTCGAAAAGTATATCCGCGAGAAGGGTTTGGTTCCTCCCGACCAGGATGTGTTCAGCTGTATTCGCGACAAGCTCGCAAGATTGTACTTGGACGGAATTGCGGGTCCTGATGGCAGGTCATTATCAGCGGACGCACCAACACTTCTTCGAGGCAAGAACATCAAGCCGGGATCTGTGGACCTGATTGTTACGTCACCGCCGTACCTTCAAGTCGTGAACTACGGCACCTCAAATTGGATTCGTCTTTGGTTGTTCGGCTTGGACGAAGTCGCTAGAGAGCGAGGTGCTGGCCGGCAAACGTTAAACGCTGCGCTCGACCATCGCCACACATATTCGTCATACGCCGACTTCCTACTAAGAACACTCCGAGGTATGGAACGCGTACTGAAGCCAGCCGGCGTTGCTGTCCTGATCGTCGGGGACGTAGCTGACCCAGGCAAGACGCCGATGCCGCTGGCAGCCCGTATCTGGGAAGATCTGTCTGACAGAACTGAGCTTCACTTGATGGGGATGATCGAAGACCATCTGGCCGCCAGGAACAAAGTCAGTAGGATTTGGGGTGAGACGAGAGGGCAGGCGACTAACCGAGATTGCGCTCTCATCCTTAAGCGCAATTCCGGTGAGCCAGAGCCGACTCCTTTCGCGGTCGACTGGGATGAACCCTATAAAGATGCTGGACCGGATGCGGCGCATGCTCGTCTAGATGAGATGCGCTACGCATCTTAGTGCTAGCCCTCGCGATCGGATTCTTAGTCAGTGGAGTGCTGTTTCCAACGGTTAGCAGGTGCGGCAGAGTTTACTGGCGTAACCCTAAGTCAAATCGGGGTTCGCCGATGTGCTCGAATGGCGAAGTGCCGCTTCATAGTGCGCTAAACCCACGTCAAATCGAAGTCTTGAGCTGGATCGAAGAAGGCTGCCCAGATGGGCGGTGGAATAACTCCGCGTACAAACATGTGGCGGTCGCCCTACAGAGCCGTCGCTTAGTTGAAGTGTCGAAGCGGGGCGGAGCGTGGAGCGCAGCGATACTGCCAGCTGGCCTGCACTACCTCGCCCACGGGAATTATCCACCGGGGCATTGGATTACACGGAGGAGTCGCGCTTCGTCGCCAGACCTTGATCCGCCGGTTCAATCAGCGCGCGTCTCGCCACAGAAGCCAAAGTCACTCAGCGCATCAGGATCGCGCTCGCCGGAAGAGCTCACACCCACACGAAAGCTATTGAAGGACATCATTGACGCTGGCGGCTTCCTGGAGCGCGACATCCAGGACGACAGTACGAGCTATGGCACGTTGGTCGGGATCATCAATCGCAGGAAGATGGCGCCGGACGGCCAGGAAGTAATCCTGCTGAGCGGCGCAAATTATCACCAGCTCATCTTCCGGTTGTCATCCGTATCGGACTGGAAGACGCAGCCGCCTTCCGAAACAGTGGCAGCTGAGCGGATCGGGCGGTGGCATCCGGTGGTGGCGACGCTCCGGTCTGAGAAGCGACTCAATTCCCTCGAGAAGCCGTTCCGCGATAGGGCATTTCGGCTATTGCATGCTATCGCCCGTGAAGCCGAGGCTCGCGGATATTCTGTACGGCTGCCGAACCGTAACTCGCATGGGTATGTTGAGGACTCGAGCCGGTTGATAGGTGACTTGATCATCGAGCTAGAGGCCATCCGCTGCTCTGTGGACATTTGGCAGCCGAAGGACAGGGTGGCACATACACCTACGCCAGCCGAACTCGAAAGGGCGGAGCAATACTCGTGGGACCGGCCACCGAAGTACGACTACGTGTCGGCCGACCGGCTGAGCATCGCGCTGGACACCAGTAGCCGCTACTCATCGAAAATCACTTGGCCAGAGACGAAGACGCTACCGCTGGAACTACGACTGCCGGACGTGATGACAACGTTCGAGCGGTGGGCAGTAATCGACGCAGAGCGCAAGGAAGCCGAACGGCTTGCTAAGATCGAACGCCAGGCAATCCGCGAAGAAGCCGAGCGGCTTGCTGAGTTTCAGCACGCCGAAAATGTTCGGGCCGAAACGCTGCGCAGCCAGCACGCGGCGTGGCGGGAGGCCAGTCAGATCCGGGAATTTCTGGGAGCAATGACGGCAACCGTTGACGCGATGAGCCCTGGTGACCAGCGTGACGCGGCTACGGAATGGGTGGGTTGGTGCCGACGATACGTCGACGATACGGCCGACCCTCTGAGTAGACCGCTAACGATGCCATCGATCCGTCGGCCGACGTGGGAGGAGCGCACCGCGTTAGAGAATGCGTTCGCGCAGGAGCTGGAACGGAAGAAGGCGGCAAGGGGCGTCACGCCACGATAGACGCGAGGGCTCACGACGATATGGACGCGGCACCCCTGGCGACCGCTAGTGGACTGCCAACACCGGCCGACAAGGCGGCTGGGCCAGGGCGATTCACAGAACGGCGATTAAATGATGTTCGTCCACAACCGGTTTCAGGTCTCGCCACGTCTTGCACCCAATAACTCAGGACCTCGAAGTGGCGTCCTCCGCCACCGTGGCCGTGAGGAGCCAATACGGCGATGTCGGTTCTTGGCGGCGGTCAGACGCGACCGTGTGGCCCGGTTCGGGCCAGTTGGTACGCGACGGTACCCACAAACGAAATACGCATAGGCGTACTAACTGCAAATTAGGTGGTCTATATGTATTCGTCGTTTTGGCCCGGTCCGGACACGAAATATATTGCCTTGCACCTAGTTTCAATTCGATGTATTAGTGGTAGTGCTGGCGGCCGCAAACCGCGGCGGGCACTACGAAAGGAAACAAAGATGACGGTGATGAACTGGGGCAACGAGCGCGGACTGGTTGACACTGGCCGCCTGGAGTGGCGGGATGACGTACCGACCACGCTGACAGCGCGGCGGTTCGGGCGTGACGACGGTGATTTGTGGGTAGCGACGCGGTGTGGCGTTTACGTGAACGCCCTCGCGCTTCTCGATAAGCACCGCGAGATCGTGGAAGCCCACCCGGATGCGTGCGTGATCCGGTTAAGCGTCTCGGACTTCGATTGGGTCACACGGGCCGAAAGGCGCGGTCGGCGGATTGCATGAGTGTGTTATCGCGCCGGTGAGAATGATTGGAGGTGATGCGCTAAAACCATTCCGCCGCAACTGCGTTCAGCGTATCTAGGCTCAGCGCGGGGCGACGAATGTAGTACGCTTAGAGGACGGCCTTTCGGGCCGGGGTGTTAAGGCTTGGCGGGCGTGCTCTCCGAATCACACAGGAGGGCGTAACACCAAATGAATGTTGATGATGATCCGGTACTCACCGAACAACAGCTGTTTGAGTATCTGCGCTATGAGCGAAATCTGGTTAGCGTCACACGGCGCAGCATCAAGTATGCCGTGTTGCGCCGTGAAATTGTGCCGACCCAGATAGGCGGAAAGAACTGGTTCTCGCGAGCTGACGGCGATGCGTGGATAAAGGCATGCAAGCAACCGACGCCGACGAGGTTTGTTGGTGTGCATGCGCATCGCACGCCGAAAAAAGCTGCTGCCCAATAAAACTTACCCCGGTTCGGATAAGTACGAACCGGGGTAATAGGACCAACCTGGGCGAAGGACCTGACCGAGATGATACCCGACCCGACCACACGCCGAAAGACGAAGCGGGCCAGCGCGGCGACGAACGGGCACAGGCCTGTCAACTTCCGCGAGCTTGCACCCGTATACCTGCAACGAGGCTATCCCGCACCAATCCCGCTACCGCACGGCCGGAAGTCGCCGCCGCCGAACGGCTACACCGGGCACCACAACACCGGACCGCCCACAGCTGAGCAGATCGAAGAATGGCGGCAGACGCGCGGCGACGACGGCATCGCGTTCGTGTTGCAGGACGGCCAAGTCGTCATCGACATAGACAACTACGAGAAAGGCAACTGGCCGGCTGGCACCGGCCTGTCGACGATATCCGACGTTGCAGAGCGGGCCAGCCATAATTTGCCGCCTGGACCGAAGCTGCGAAACAGGACTGACGGCAGCGAGAAGCGACCTTTCCGGGTGCCCCACGGGTTGAGGTTCCGGAAAAGCCTGGGGCCATGTGTGGATGTTGTCACGCCGACTCACCGTTACGTGAACGCTGGCATCAACCCCGACACCGGCAACGCCGAGCAATGGTTCGACGCCGACGACAACCCGCTGACCGAACCACCGCCGCCGGAAAGCTGGCCGGAATTGCCGTCAGCCTGGCTACCCTGGGTGATTCAGGGCTACCGTGACGGGGCGACGCGATATGCGACCGATGAAGAGGCCCGAGCATGGCTGGACGGCATGCGTGAAGGTCCCGTGGGCCCCCTAGCGCAAGAGCAGCTTGACCACGCGCTGGCTGGGCTTGATGGGCGTTGCCCCAACCCTGACCACGGCGCACGACACGACTGCTCGCAAGAACACGTCCGCTGGCTGGTAGAAATGGGCGCTGCGGGATTGACCGGAGTGCGCGCGGCGCTCGCGTTCTTGCGTACAGAGTTTGTTGAGGCCGTGGGACCTGACCGCGATGGCGGCAAGCGTGAGGCCGCGGCCGAGTTCGACAGCTTCGTGTCGTGGGGCGCTAGGGTGTGCCGGCCGGACGTGTTCTACGCGACACGGGCGATGGACCGGAACATGGCCGCCCACGGTGAGCCAATCAGATTGAACGACACCACCCCCGGAGACCACCAACCCGAAGCCGAACGGGTAACACGGTCGTTGGCCGATGTGACGCCGACCAAGGTGACTTGGTTGTGGTACCCGTGGATACCGCTCGGCAAAGTGTCGATCCTGGAGGGCGAGCCCGGCGAAGGTAAGTCGCTGCTGACGCTCGTGATGACAGCGTTGGTGACAACTGGTGGCGAATGGCCGAGGACGGTCGTTGACGAGACAATACTGCCGCGCAGCAGCTTCGGCCCCGCGGGCGTCGTGCTCGTCGGCGTGGAGGACGACGAAGCGGACACAGTGGTGCCGAGGCTAGATGCCGCTGGGGCTGACCGCAGCCGTGTGCATGTGATGAACCAGCTGACGGACGATTACGGTAACCCGAGGCCGTTCGTGATTCCCGAGGACATCAATCGGCTGCGGCGCGCGATTACCGAGGTGAACGCAGAAGTCGTGTTTATCGACCCGCTGACCGCCTTCCTATCGACCCAACAGGTGAGGGCGGGCGACGACCCGAGCACGCGACAAGCATTGATGCCGTTGGTGACGCTGGCCGCCGAAACAGACTGCGCGATCGTGCTTGTCCGCCACCTTAATAAGGCGACCGGGATGAGCGCGAAGAACCGTGGCAGCGGGACGATTGCCTACACCGGGATTACGCGATCGGTAATTGTGGCCGGAATGCTCAAGGAGCCAACACCGGACGGCGCCACGCACGCGATAGCCCGAACTAAAGGCAACCTGTCGAAAGAACCGAAGGCGATTGGATACCGGCTCAGTAGCGCCCCGGATGACCCCGATAGCCCCGTGATCGAGTGGTGCTCGCCCATGGACCTCACCGCCGATCAACTCGTCGGCGCGGACGGCGCCAAGGTAAGCGATGCCCGCAAGTCCGCACCAGCTCGCCAAGAGGCTCAGGAGATCTTGGAGCAGCTGTTGGCCGACGGGCCGGTGAATGCGGATGACGCAATCAGATTGACGAAGCAGAACGCTGATTGCGGAATCAACACGGTCCGCGCGGCAGCGAAGGAACTTTGTGTTGTGAAGAAGCCAGTGCGGACCGCTGGTAATAGCAGGGTCGACCATTGGACATGGGAGCTGCCGCCAAAACGACTGCGACTGAGCGACTTACGGAATGGAGGTGACGAGAGCCTAGATAACCCTGATCCCTAGACGGGGTGTCAAGGGTATCTAGATAGATCTAGGGGTGTCTAGCGGTATCTAGAGTGCCCAGATAACCCTGAAGTCCAGATATCCCTAGATACCCCTGGCCTTCCCACTATGGAACCAGGATTATCAAGCCCGCCAACGACGCTCGATAGCAAGATATGCGAACGAACTCGGCCGCGGGGATAGAGGATCCTGGTTACCGGTTGAAGATTGCATGACCGTGCATACCCGCATTAGACGACCTCGCAGAGAGATGACCTATAACGGATTGGACCTATCATGAAGTTCTCCGAAGAGTGGTGGGCGAACTATGCACACCCCGAAAACCGGTGTGTTGCACACCGTAAGAATCGCGAGCAGTGCCGCCTGCCCGCGCGCGCAGGGGCAACCGTATGCCGCGTTCACGGTGGCGCCGCACCGCAAGTAATCGCGAAGGCGCGTGAACGCCTGGCACTGGCGGCCGATCGGATGGCCCGTGAATTGCTCGGAATCGCCACAGGCGCAGAGTCAGAGGCCGTGAAGCTGCAGGCGGTGAAGGATGCACTCGACCGCGCTGGCCTGAGCGCCAAGCAGGCCCTTGAGCTCTCGGCCAAGCCACTCGAACCTTGGGAAGAAGTCTTACGTGATGTCGCCTTCGCCAGCATCACACGCGCAGAACATCGCGCCCTGGGTGCCCTGCGCGATGGTGATCTCGCCCGGGCCGCGCGCGAATTGGAGGTAGTGGACGCCGAAGTCGTACCGTTGCAGAAGCCCCGCGCTTACGGGCCTAGAGCCACCGTAGGCGATGCGGACCGACTCGGCGCAGCCGAGCGACCCGCCGATAAATCGGCAACCTCTCTGGCGCCGGTAGCAGCGCTGCGCGCATTGACCCAAGACGAAGCAGCCGACGTGATGCGGGAATCTCGGAAGCGAACCGGCCAAATTCGCCGTAAGGGAAGGATTCGGCGGATGCGGTAGAGACGGGCTGGCCCCATGATCCGCGGACCAAATTCGCGAAGCGGGTAGTTTGCCACAGCGGATAGAGCAGCAGATATAAGGCATATCGAAGTGTGCTGTCTGGCGTAAGCTTCGGGGCGAGGCGCCGCGCAATCTAAAGGTTCAGCGGCCTACCTGGTCGCGGGCCTGCGGGCGACACACCGACGAGAGGAACCGACGTGGAGAACGTGCAATACCCTGCCGACTGGCTCGCTGGCGGCGGGCCACCCATTGAAGACCTAGGCCTACACGAGATGCCCTATCCGCTACGCGAGTACCCGGCGGTGACGCTCATTCGTGACAACGGCTTGTGGAAAGTTGTTGCGGGCGAGCGGAACAGCGTGCTCGCAGAGTGTGATTACGAGGACCTGATGGAGTACCTGGCCACCTACGCCTGGCACGTCGAACACGCCGAGCGGAACGTGACCCGCTCATGAAACTCGTTGCTTACCTGCGGGTCTCTACCATTGAACAAGCCGACAACGGCTATGGGCTCGATGTGCAACGCGAAGCCATCCGCAAAGCCACCAAATCGCTGGATGCGAAAGTCGTGGCCTGGCCGGCTGACGAGGGCAAGAGTGGCGCGCTTGATGCGGCCGACCGCCCCGGCCTGCTCACCGCCTTGGCGCTCGTCCGCCACGGCAAGGCCGATGGGTTGATCGTGCGTGACCTCGACCGGCTCGCCCGCGCGGTAAGTGTGCAAGAGGCAGTCTTGGCTGAGGTCTGGGCCAGCGACGCAGGCGGGGTGTTCACTTCTGTTCCACCGCAGGAGGTTCCGCGTGATGACCCCGACGACCCCATGCGGACGGCCATGCGCCAGATGCGCGGGGTGTTTCACGAGTTGGACCGCCGGCTCATCGCCAAGCGACTCCGCGACGGCCGCAACGCCAAGTCCGCGAACGGCGGCCACGCCACTGGCTCGCCACCGTACGGGTGGCGGGTCGACAAGCCCAACGCCGACAACCCGCACGGTGCGCTGATCCCGGAGCCCGCCGAGCAGGCCGCGTTGGCTCGCATGCGGGGGCTACAGGCTATGGGCTACTCCACCCGCGAGATCGCCCGCGTGCTCGCTCAGGAGGGCCACCCAACCAAGCGCGGTGGTCGGTGGACCAGCCCCGTCGTCGCGCGAATTTTGGCGCGCATTGGCAGGCAGGACACCGCCGCATGAGGCCGCTCGCCTGCCGCACACCGGACGGCCACGCCAGGGCACCTGCCTACAACTACGGCGTCACCCCAATCGAACGTCAGCGCTGCCGTCAGCGGCGACACCTACGTGACCACCGCACCCACACCGACCGAACAGGATTATTGAGATGGCAAGGACGCAGAAGCGCGTAACGCAAAGCGGCGCAATAAGGTATGTGGCGAAGTGGCGCGACCCAGACGGCACCGACCACAGCAAGGGTGGCTTCACGACCAAGAAAGCTGCGACCGACTACGCGCGCAACGCCGAGAGCGCAGCGGCGCAGGGGATCGTGTTCGATCCGGCGAAGGGCAAGATGCTGTTCCGGCATGCGGCGGCGATCTGGTTGGAGTCGCGCAAGGCCGACACCCGCAACAACGCCGAGAACCACCGCTACGCTCTAGCCTCGGCCGCCAGCCGTCGTGGCGACGGGAAGACGCTCGGCATTGACGCAGTGTTCGGCGGCTACCCGCTCAACAAGATCACCCGCGAGTACATCCAAACCTGGGTCAACCAGCTCACCGAGGCGGGCAAAAAGCCATCCACCGTGCGGCATGCGTTCTGGACCGTTCGCATGGTGCTAGAGCAGGCCGTAGTGGATGGCCGGCTGGCGAAGAACCCCGCCGAACACGTCAAGCTGCCCAAGGAAAGGGGCGCAAAGGGCGCGAAGGTGGGCGTGGTGGATCGCATGCAGTTCCTCACCGCTGCACAGGTTTCGGCTCTCGTAGAGGCGACGCCGTGGCCGTACAACGTGTTGGTGAACCTGGCGGCGTGGTCGGGACTTCGCGCGGCGGAACTCGGCGGGCTACAAATCCAGGACATCGAGGTCTCGCCCAATGGGGGTATGAAGGTGCACGTTGAGCGAACCGCTGCCGCCCACGGCCTCACGAAGACGGACGGCTCGCTGCGAACAGTGCCGGTGCCTGGGCCGACCGCAAGCCTGGTCCGCGATTACCTCGCCGATCATCCGCGTCGGCAAGATCCCAGCGCGCCCCTATTCCCCGGAATGCGGCTGACGACGCCCCGGCCAACTGGGGTGCGGGCGACACCCGCCGCGCCCGGAGCGGCCACTACGGCTGTGAGCGAGGCAGCACTGAGCGCGTCGGCGAAGGACTGCGCGCGAAGGCAGGCCGAGGCCCTCGCCGAAATCACCGTGGCGGACGCTGAGAAGCGGTTGGTGCTCGACTGGATCCAGCCGTTACGCCACCCGACGTTCTATAAGGCGGTGTTCCGGCCCGCCGTGCTCCGCGCCAACCGGACGTCGGGCAACGCGGTCCTGCCGGCGGGGTTGCGGTTCCACTCGCTCCGACACACCTACGCGAGCCTGTGTGCGGCGGTCCCCAGCATTTCGGTTCGCCAGGTTGCCGAGTGGATGGGGCACGCGAACCCGACGACGACCGAACTCGTCTACACGCACCTCTACGCCAAGGCCGACCACGACGACGAGATGGCCGCGCTCGGGGCGATGGCGGCTCGTGCGTCAGAGATTTACGACGGGAACGTGATCCAGCTGCGGGTTTAGGGTTGATCGCGTAGTGACAGGGTGCCTGTTCGTATCGCCCCGGTCCACGCCTATTCGCCCACGCCGTGGGCAGACTGCCGACGAGAGTCCCGTACTGTCCTCCGAACTCCAACGAGTCCGCACAACCGGCTAGGTTCACCACGCGTCGGTTCACCACGCTACTCTCCTGCAGAGAAGAGCCCTATTGGAGGCGCAGTTGCCAGAACAAGTCGGCCAGCACTTTTTCCTCGTTGGTGACGACCGTCGCGTGGGCGGCCTCTCTCATATTCGCAAAGCTGTCGATGTGCGAGACGCATCACAAGTCGCGGTCAAATTCATCAATGGCAATTCCGATGAACTCACCCGCAAGGTTTTCGAGAGAGAAACAAGGGCTCTGCGCAAATTGAGTCATCCGAATATTGTTCGGTTTAGGGACTCTGGAATCGACGAATTGGGCAGATATTACGTAGTGCTAGATTGGGTTGACCGCAGCCTCATCGACTTGCTGAACGATCCGCCTTGGAAAAACTGGGGCGAGTTTTACCGGTCGATCGTGGAGCCATTGCTCGATGGCCTTGCGCATGCCCATCTGAATCGAGTGCAACACAGGGACATCAAGCCAGCCAACATCCTCGTAGCCAGTTCCGGTGCTCCACTCCTTGCCGACTTCGGCATTGCCAAAGAGATGAACGAAGAATTCACCGATCTGACGGTGCAGAACTTCCGCTCGGGGCCTTATGCGCCGCCCGAGCAACAAGCCGCACTTCCCTATGTGCGCGACATCTACGGATTCGGGGTGGTGATTCTCCAATGCCTTAGCGATGCGCCAATCGAAGACTTTCCTGATATTCAACGGGCACTTGAGGCGGTGCGGGTACCGGCCGAAATTCGTAACCTACTTGAAGCGTGCGTCAACCCCGAGCCCACGGAACGGCCTGCGAACGCGCGTGTCCTGGCGGATGAGTTCCGGAAGTTAGTTCGCGATGGAATAGCGGACGTCCAGAAGCCACAGAATGCCGTCTGGCTGGACATGACCAATAAGGCTCAAGAGCACCTCGCTGGCGCTCCCCCGGACCGCACGCGAGCGGCCGCAAAGATGAAGAGTGACTTAGCCGGAACTGTCTTCGCCCACTTTGCAATCGACCGTGAATCCGGTGAACTGGACCGCTCCCGAATCATTCTTATCGGCGAAGAACACCGATACAGCCTGAAGCGAGACGAGGGGAGCCCAAGATTTGTCGTGATCGCGGCGCCTGCGCCGGAATTTGAGCAGTTGGAAGGCGGTCGTCGCCACGGACTGGAGCTCCCCCCGATTTTCAGTTGGGTATCGACACAACCTGCAGACGTCGTCGCTGCCGACCGCGGACGTCAGCGGCTTCAAGACCTTCTAGAGGACTTCGCGAGAGGTGAAGAGACACCTGACGAAGAGCGGGTCGATTCCGAGAGCGCCGCGTTGTTCGAAAAGTGGCTACGGCTACTCGAAGCGAGGGAAGACCTCGCCCGCGGCGAGCACCAACCCCTCCAATACAAGAAGGTGCGCAGCGTCGGCCGAAGGAACACTTTTGAACTGAGCAACCCCTGTGAAGCTGATCTAATCGGTACCGACTGGCAGATCCTCGATCAGCAGTCCGGGCGACGGTTTGGCCACGGTGAGATCATCGAGCAAGACTCAGATGAATTAGTTTTGCTCTCGCCGAGAGCGCTCGGCTCGCTTCCGCCCACGGCCACACTGGTGGCCTACGACGCGCCCTCAGCCATCGCACTCGGCCGACAACGTAACGCGTTGGTTGCCGTTCAAAATTCCACGACGCCGAGCCCAGACCTTCGTCGACTAATCCTGGACCCAACTTGCAATGGCGCTCCCTTGAGCGTAAGCGTGGAGAATTGGTTTGAAGCACTCGATCCCGTAAAGATGCGTGCCGTCGAAACAGCTTTGGGCGCAACGGAGATGTTAGTCATTCAAGGTCCTCCGGGAACTGGAAAGACCCGGTTCATCACCGAGACCGTAAAGCAGCTGCTTCGACGAAGCCCCGATTGCAGGGTGTTGATCGCATCACAGACGCACGTAGCGGTAGACAACGCAGTCGAGCGCCTTCACGAAGCAGGGGTTGATCGGCTCGTCCGGCTAGCGGGTGCCGATGATTCGGTCGTGCAGCCTGCCGTACGTGAGTTTCTGCTGGATGCCCAGACGGCCAAATGGGCGGCCAAGGTGCGTGCGCGTGCCGAATCGCACATCGCCGTCAAGGCCAAGGATCTCGGTTTAGAAACTTCCCACTTACGAGCTGTCCTAGCACTGGAACAGCTTGCAGCGCTCGCCCAAGAGTACGAAGCCGTTGAGGAACGCCTATCAAAGCTAGCGCCGTCTGAGTCCGGGCCGACGGACCTTGTCACCGCCATTGAAGAGGAGAACCCCGCCGAAAGCCTACAGGCTCGATTGGATCACCTGGCTGATCGATGCCAAGAGCTTTCCAAGGTCGCACAAACGCATCTGAAAGGCGATTTGACCCTCCCCGAACTCATCAGCAGTGCAGAGGCTAGGAACGCCATCGATGTCTTGCTCGGTGATGACCGCGCGGCCCGCCAACTGGTGAGACGCATTGGCCTTCAAGCACTTTGGCTGGATTCGATCAGCGCTGAGGACAGCTTAGCGACCCTATTTCTGGCTGGCACTTCAGTCGTTGCCGGCACCTGTACTGGATTTCTGCGAAACAAGGCCGTCGGTCAGTTGGAGTTCGATGTATGCATCATCGATGAGGCTTCAAAGGCCACTCTTACCGAAGCCATCGTTCCGATGTCCCGCGCGAAGAGATGGATTCTTGTGGGCGATACGCGGCAGCTTCCGCCAAGCGACGAGGATCTCCTGAGGAGACGGGACCTACTTGACGAGCACAACCTTTCGCGCGCAGATGTCACAGAAACCTTGTTTCAACGACTCGTTGAGCACTTACCGGATCATTCCCAACTGACTCTCACGGAGCAGTACCGCATGATTCGGCCGATCGGGGACTTGATTTCGAGTTGCTTTTACGCGAACGAGCTTCGTTCGCCGAACACTAAAGGTCTCGACGGCTACGACATGGTTATGGGGCGTTCCGTTACATGGATCGACACGGCGCCTCTGGGTGATGGACGTCTTGAGTACGGAACCCAGAGCTACGCAAACCGGGGCGAGGCTCGGATCATCATGGCGCAACTCCAGACTATTGATGCCGCTATCGAGCGGCGGCTGATCAAGACCGACACTGGGCAAAAGCGCCTAGAGGTGTTGGTGATCGCGCCTTACAAGAGCCAAGTCGACGAGTTGCGACGACGCGTCGCGGTCCAATCTTTTAAGCACCTTGATGTATCGGTGATGTCGGTCGACTCGGTCCAAGGCAGGGAAGCAGATCTTGCATTCTTCTCTGTGACCCGAAGTAACCGCCGCCACGAGATCGGATTTCTCGGTCCCGATTACTGGCGCAGAATCAATGTTGCACTCTCTCGAGCCCGGTTTGGGCTCACCATCGTGGGAGATTCGGCTTTCATCAGAGGGACCAAGGGGGCCCTGAAGTCCGTTCTGGCCTACATCGAAAACCATCCGGATGACTGCACGATTCGGACGGCTGAGAATGTCTAGGTACTTTACGTCGTTGCAGCGGCGATTCGGCGGAGCCCGGCCCGGCCTCCAGCTGATCGCATTGGAAGACGCCGTAATCCCGGTGACGATGATTCGTGCGGATACGCTGGCCCAGGAGAGAGCCGAACTTCCGGTCACAGAAGCCTTTGCGCTTCGTTTCGTGAACCTGGGCGTCGATACCCCAACCGAGATTGCGGACTACTTAGGGCTTGATACGGGTTACGTCTTCGACGCCGTGGCCGCTCAGATCGCGGAAGATCACCTTTATCGCACACGTGGTGGAGAACGACTGGCACTGTCGAAGGCTGGCTCAGACGCCGTCACCACCCTCGCGGCGACCCGGCCGGTTCTGCGGCAGTTGCCTCTGGCCTTCGACAGGCTCACCTGGCGGTTGGCTGATTACCCTGAGAGAGCGCTGATCACAAAAAAGGAAGCCCAAGACTTGGGCATGACCATCCTCCCCGCGCTTAAGCATGCCCGGATTGGCAACGACGATGTCACACCTTCCGAGTTCAACCGACTTCTGAAAAGAAGCAACAACGACCGCGTCCAAGTGCTTCGGATCCATAAGGTAGTGACCAGGAAACACCTGTACCTCCCAGTGCAGTTGCTCATCTTCGGAGACGAAAGCCGGCGTGAGATCGAACTTGCGGTTTGCATCGACGATGAACTAGCCGCCGACCACGGCGTTGCCCTAGATCGAATACGGGCAGTGGAGCGGCTCGGCCTGAAGATCGAGCCCGCCGAGCCGCGTCCACTGCTCGAAGGTGAACTTGAGGAACAGCGTTCGCTCAGCGAGTATCCCAGTACTGGCCCTGAGTTAGAGCTCGAGCCGAAGTCGGTCAGTGTTAGTGCGGGGCAGCAAGAGCCTTTCGGCGTCAGCGGCACGACCCCCGTCAGAAGTGTCAGCGTCTTTGAACACGCGGATCTTCTTGCGGAAGCGTTGACTACGGCGAAGAGGCGGCTGCTGATTATTTCCCCTTGGATCCGAGGCGGTGTCGTCAACACCGAATTCATCTCGAAGCTCGAACAGCGGCTGCGCGCGAAAGTTGAAGTGACAATCGCTCATGGAATTGGTGATGATGACTCGGGATCGGATGAACGCGCGCTCCGGAGACTCAAAAATCTCGCAGACCGTTACGGAAACTTCGAATTTGCGCGTCTCGGCAATACCCACGCCAAGATACTTATCTTCGACGATATCTGGGTGAGTACCAGCTTCAATTGGCTTTCATTTCGAGGCGACCCCGATAGGACATACCGCATGGAAGAAGGCACGCTAGTGGCGATTCCGAGCAAGGTTCAGCAACAGTACGAGCAATATCAGGCAATGGTCCGGGACCAGAAGCGGTCGCCGTAGGCGGGCGGTCACTGCGCCTCAACGCGGTCGAGGCCCCGGTTCCTGTCGCTGGAGGCGCACGTTTCGAAATTCCTGGCTCATGGCCGACATTACGAGGCGCGAGAACCCGACATCATCTAAGCGGCGCCCTGAGTCGAATCCTGGGCGCTTGCCCTCTAGAGCAACAGCCCGGTTGCGACCATCTCGGAGAAGCGTCCTAAGCCTGGGCAGGCTAACGACACCCGCTCCCGCTAACTCCTCAACGAATTCGGAATATTGATAGTCACTTGCGGGTTGCCTGTCGCTATACAGACTCCTCAGCAAGCCCTTCAAATTGCTCCGGTCGATTTCGACGTCCGTACGGCTCTCCAAAGCCGCGATTTGTGTCTGAATTGCTGCGGCCTCCTCTCGGGTGACTCGCTGACTGACCCGATCGTCGACGCGATTGTAAAGATGTTCCAGCTCAGCCTCGGTCGCCTCGGCAGCTTGCTCGGACCTATTTACTTGGTCCGCGATAGCCTGAAAGCCGTTGTCGGCGATGTGAAAGAGTCCGGCGAGGGCACTGAATTCACGCTTCAGTTCGTCGGGGATGCTCCTCTCATTCTTATAACCGAGCCTATGCTCGACGACCGCCCAAGCATCCTGGAGGATTGTTCGCACCTGGACCTCAAAGGCGATGCCTTTTATCGCGTCGTATCGGGGGCCGCTGTGCCCTGCCGGTATTCGGCAGTCGTAGTGGATAGACGAGTACCGCCACAATTCGGGCGAGCCCTCTTTGCTCTTGTCTTCGTAGCGAATGACCTCGAAGGCCGACCGCACGGCTTTGTCCACATCAGCGAGAACGCTCGGATACAGGCACACGATCCGTATTCCTACGAGATCTCGCATTTCCCGTAGGGGATCAACGTAGTTCTTGCGCTCAATCTTCTCGCGGAAACTAGCCAGTTCCTTGACCCGGTGTCGAATGTCGTGAACTTGGCCGCGAAGGTTCTGATCTCGCAAAATCATCTCAAGGTCAGCTACCGCCGCTTCCTCAAGTGTCAAGTACTTCGGACGGGCGAGCTCGAACTCGCGTACCCATCTATCGAGGTGCCGGTGAGGTGCATCGCTCGTCATGTGCATAAGTATCCTGATCTGTTGGGGAAAGATTCGGGCGGACTTGGGCGGCAGCATCACGGCCAGTTGTTCCCCCATCTCGACACAGATCCGGAGCCGCGACATTTCGGCCCGCTGGACTTTCGGTGCAATGCCGTCTAGCAGGAACAACGGCGAAGTCGCCACAGCAAACGGTTCTGTGCCCTCAGCGTGGTGAGTGTTGCTGAATCGGGGGTACCGCCGGGGTACCGCCGGCCCTACCGAACCGGCTGTGCCACTCCGAAACATAGAGTGAACTGCGAAAACGGTGGAGCCGATGACGGGAATCGAACCCGCGTATTCAGCTTGGGAAGCTGATGTTCTGCCATTGAACTACATCGGCGCGCTCGCCTGAGAAGGCTAGCATCCGCCGTCGTGCCCGCGGCCGGGCTCCGTCCGGTGTCGCTCCCCCCGCCCGACGTGACTAAGCGATCCGATTAGCCGCGACACACGCCTAATAAAAGTCTGTCAAATCTAAGAGGCCGACGTTATAGTTTCGTGATTTCGCCGTGATCTCGTATTGTGCCTTACGTGGGAAGGCACTCATTACCAAGGAAACGCCGAAATCGTTCGGTGCACCTTGCTCTCCTGCTCGGTCCTGCCGCAGTGTTCTTAGCCGCCGCCGGAGACGTTCAACCAGGTCCCGCCCATTCCGTTGCCAGCCCAGCTGCCGTCGTTGACGACGCGCCTTGCTGCGCGCAGGTCGTAGGAGCGCCGGCGCCCATACCGAAAATTTCGAGTGACGCGGCCGGAATGGATGACACTGACGGCCAATTCATGGCGGCATCGAGATTGCGAATTGGATCACGTTTCTTGCCCATTGGGGTCGCCTCGGAGCACGGCCTACAAGTAAGAACCATCTTGGCGGCGCGCGCCATCAGTGCGGCCTTCCCCGAGATCCACGAAATCGGCGGCTGTCGACCAGATGCGCTGCCGTGGCATCCCAACGGTCTGGCGATCGACGTCATGATTCCTAACCCGGACAGCGAAGCGGGCATCGAGCTGGGGAACCAGATCGTCCAGTTCGTACTGACGAACGCGGATCGATTCGGGATGCAAGACGCGATCTGGCGCGGCGTCTACTACACGCCGAGCGGTTCACAGCCAAGCCGCCTCGGCCACTATGACCACGTCCACGTCACCACCACCGGTGGCGGCTACCCCACGGGGCGGGAAGTCTATCTGCGCTGAGCCCCGGGGCACTCGTCAGCGGAGCGCTACGCTCGTCGGGTGCTGCTCTCCGATCGTGACCTCAGGGCCGAAATCACCGCCGGGCGAGTGGGCATCGACCCGTTCGACGACGCCCTGGTGCAGCCGTCCAGCATCGATGTGCGTCTGGACCGCATGTTCCGGGTGTTCAACAACACCCGCTATACCCACATCGATCCCGCGCAGCAGCAGGACGAGCTGACCAGCCTCGTCGAACCCATCGACGGAGAGCCATTCGTGTTGCATCCGGGCGAGTTCGTACTCGGGTCGACGCTGGAGCTGTTCAGCCTGCCCGACGACCTCGCCGGCCGACTCGAGGGCAAATCCTCCCTGGGCCGGCTTGGCCTGCTGACCCACTCGACCGCGGGCTTCATCGACCCCGGCTTCAGCGGTCACATCACGCTCGAACTGTCCAACGTCGCCAACCTGCCGATCACCCTGTGGCCGGGTATGAAAATCGGGCAGCTGTGCATCTTGCGGTTGACCAGCCCGTCCGAACATCCTTACGGCAGTTCACGTGTCGGATCGAAGTACCAGGGGCAGCGGGGACCGACCCCGTCTCGCTCCTACCAAAACTTCATACGATCTACATAGCTTCGGTAGGGTGCAGCCATAGTCACGATGAGCAATAATTAGATTGTCTGTGCTTCTCCTCCGCACGGACAACGCCCAGCTAAAAACCTTGGAGGGGTTGCTTTGGATATCGTGCTCGGGATGTCGATGGCACCAGCATCGATCCGAATGGTTCTGCTAGAAGGCGAAAACGCGGACGGCGCCACGGTAGAAGAGGACGAGATCGCCGTCACCCCCGCGGGTGAATCGAGCACCTGCGTATCCGGTCAAGCGATCGCCGCCATGCTTGGTACCCGAGAGGGTGCAATCGATGCCGGCCTACGACTGTCCTCCATCGGTGTGGCCTTTACCGACCAACTGGAGGCGCACGCTCTGCGCGACGCGCTGGCGGCACACAAGATCGAGAACGTGATGCTGGTCCCGGCCTTTCTGGCCGCGGCCGCGCTTACCCAATCTGTCGGCGAGGCAATGGGTTACGAAAGCACCGCGGTGCTTTACCTGGAGCGTGACAGCGCCACTTTGGCCGTCGTCGCCACGAACGACGGTTCCATCGCCAACGTTCGCAAACGACCGCTGAACTGGGATGCTGGCCAGACTGCCATCGCGGACGTCGTCAACATGGTCGTCGGGCTCGAGAAGCTGGGCTCAGCCGTGGGCGGCGTGTTCCTGATCGGCTCCGGCGTCGACATCGCATCGCTCAAGGCCCATTTGGATGCGGCGACATCGCTTGTCGTGAACGTGCCCGAGGAACCGGAAACGGCGCTGGCCCGAGGAGCGGCCCTGGCGTCGGCCAGCGCACCGTTGTTCGTGTCCTCAACCACCGCATTGGCCTACTCGCTAGACCCAGGCACCGACGCTGTGGACCCGTCGTTCCTGGCCGAATACCTCAAGTTCCCCGATGTTTCCGTGGATGCCACGGAAGGTGGCGAACAACTCGCCTACAGTGCAGTGCCGGACGAGGACGCCGATGCCCCAACCGCGGTGATCGGCAACGTCGCCGGTTCCGGCGGGAGGCGCGCGCGTCGCAGGCCGATGCTGCTGCTCGGCAGTGGGGTGGCGGTGGTCGCTATCGCCGCGGTCGTGGCGCTGGAGATAGCGACGGCGGTCGGCATCCGTAAGGATGTGATCGCTTTGCAGCCCAGCCCCGCCGAAAACCTCATCGTCCCGACGCAGCAGGCGCCCCCGCCGGCACCTGTTGAGGTGCCTGCCGCCCAGCCGAAAGTCGACTTGCCGGCACCGGCGGCCGCACCGAAGCCCATCAACCCCGTGGTTGCACCGGCGGCTCCGGCTCCGGCGCCCGCGGCACCCGCGGTTCCGGCTCCCGCGGCCGCGGCACCGGCACCGGCGGCTCCCGTTCCGGCTCCGGCCGCTCCGGCCCCAGCGCCGGTGGTGCGAGTTCCAGTCGTGGTGCCGGTTCCGGTACCGCCGATACTCGCACCTCGCGAGCCGGTAACACGTCCACCGTTGGTGCAGGTTCCGCCGCCGCAATCGCCGCCGCGAGCTGTAACCTCACCGCGCGGCCAGGAACCGGCATCGCCACCGCAAGTCGGCGGCGTGGTTCCCCAGCCTCCCGTGCATCAGACCCAGCCTGGGCTGGGAACACCACCCAAGGCGATTAACCCAGGCGGCGGCATCGGAACCGGCGAGCCCGGCGGCGGCCCCATCAAGGCCCCCGTCCCCGCGCCGAGCGGCCCCTTTGGTGGCGGCGGCCTTAATCCCTTCGGCGGAGGTGGCAATCCGATCAACCTCCCGGCCCCAGCCCCTCGCGGGCCTTTTGGCAACGGTCCCTTTGGCGGGGGCGGCCGTGGACCGATTAGCGCTCCGGCCCCGGCACCCCGTGGCCCATTTGGTGGGGGCGGCTTCGGTGGCTTCGGCGGCGGTGGCCACGGCGGTGGCGGCGGGTTCGGCGGCGGCGGCTTTGGCGGCGGTGGCTTCGGCGGCGGCCACAGGTAGTCGCCAGCAACCCGAATACGCCTTGGGCCTCAGCGGCTTCGCGAGTAAAG
The DNA here is from genome assembly GCF_059812725.1 of Mycobacterium sp. NGS41. NCBI lineage: Bacteria > Bacillati > Actinomycetota > Actinomycetes > Mycobacteriales > Mycobacteriaceae > Mycobacterium > Mycobacterium sp. NGS41. Next base: position 9,003 of record NZ_JCALDF010000021.1, on the reverse strand, counting down.
TTGAGCGGCACGGTCGGCTGACAAATTCGCGCCGTTTCGTTGTCAGATAGAACTTGATAGCGCCGCAGCTAATCCTCATGCCGCCCTCGAAGATTCGGGCGGCTCAGCAAACTACTCAGAAGGGGCTTGAGCGGTGGTGGACATCGTGCTTGGTGTCTCGATGGCACCAACGAAGGTCCGCATGGTGCTGCTCGAAGGCGAGAACGCCGACGGGGTCACCGTCGACCACGAGAACTTCGACGTCATCGCCGAGTCGTCATGCACTGCGCACGCCCAGGTCATCTCGGCCATTTTGGGTACCAGGGAAGGCGCCTCAGCGGGCGGCTGTCAGCTGCTGTCTAGCGGCGTGACCTGGACAGATCGCGCCGAGGCCGCCGCGCTGCGCGACGCGTTGGCCGCTCGCAAGATCGAGAACGTCATGCTGGTGTCGGCCTTTATGGCCGCGGCAGCGCTGGCTCAGGCGGTCGGCAACGCAACCAGCTACGCCCGCACCGCGCTGCTGTTTGTCGAGCCCCATGCCGCGACGTTGGCTGTGATCGACTCCTCCGACGGCTCGATCACCGACGTGCATCGAAAGCTGCTACCCGAAGACGACGAACGGGCGGTAGCCGAGCTGGTCGGCATGGTCTCCGCCGCCGAATCGCTGCAGACCCATCCGGAGGGTGTGTTCGTCGTCGGTTCCGGAGTCGACATACCGCTGATCAAGCCGGCGTTGGAGGCCGCAACATCCCTGACGCTGTCGGTGCCCGAAGAGCCCGAGATGGCCCTGGCCCAGGGTGCGGCCCTGGCGTCGGCGAATTCGCCGTTGTTCGCGTCGTCGACGGCGGCGCGGGCTTACGCGCTGGATGAAGACACCGTTTGTCGACCGGAATACCGGCTTTCCTACTTTGCCGCCGACGACAGGACCGGCATTGACAACATTGCCTACAGCGCCCTTCCCGACGATATGGCGGACGAAGCCGAAGACGTCGATCTGGACGAGAACCCGCCGCTGCGTAGGCGACTCCTGCTGGTAGGCAGCACGCTGTCGGTTGTCGTCATCAGCGCGGTGGTAGCGCTGGAAATTGCGCTGGCGATCGGCATCCGTCCCACAGTTGCGTTGCGGCCCAGTCCCAACGAAAACATCATCGTCCCGACCCAGCAGTCACCGGCCCCGCCGATTGTTGCGAAGCCGGAGATCAAGCCATCCGCGCCGGTGGCGGAACCGCGAGCGGTCGCCCCACGGGTGGCGGCGCCTGCGCCTCCGCCGCCGGCCGCGGTTGCCGCCGCCCCGCCGCCGGTGGTGATTCCGATGGCACCCATCCGCGTGCCGGCCGCCCAGCCTCCGGTGCGCGTCGTGCCGCGCGCTCCGGTGGTCCAACCGCGAGCCCAGGTGCCGGAGCCGCAGCCACCCCGAGGGCCGGTGCCCAGGCTGGGCGGCGAGCCACCTCGCGAGCGAGGACTGTTGCCGGGCCTTGGTGGGCGTCGGCCCCTAGGCGGCGGGCTGTTTGGTCGTGGGCTCTTTGGCGGCGGGCACGGCTTCGGCGGCTTCGGACGCAGGTAGCCATCCGCTTCGCAGCATGGCCAGCGTTACCTGGGTCACGGCGTCGCGGCGCTCTAACGGGTAGAATTGCGCCATTCGGGGAAATCAAGTGGTGAAGAACCACTTCTGGTGCGCTGCCCGGCAATCAAGACTATTGGAGGAGCTGTGGACACCGTCTTAGGTGTGTCGATGGCGCCAACGGCAGTCCGGATGGTGCTGGTCGAAGGTGAAAATGGCGACGGCGCAACCGTCGACGAGGACAATTTCGAGGTCGTCGACGAAGCGCCGGTGGCTGCGGCCGGCCAGGTCATCTCGGCGATCCTGGGCACCCGGGAGGGCGCCGCCGAGGGCGGCTATCAGCTGGCATCGACCGGTGTCACCTGGACCGACCCGACCGAGGCCGCGGTCCTGCGCGACGCGTTGGCCGCCCGCAAGATCGAGAACGTCATGTTGGTGTCGGCGTTTCTCGCGGCGGCCGCACTTGCCCACGCGGTGGGCAACGAAACCAACTACGCGCACACGGCGCTGTTGTTCATCGAGCCCGAAAGCGCGACCTTGGCCGTCGTCGACACTGCCGACGGGTCCATCGCCGATATCCAGCGCTACCCGCTACCCGAAGACGACGACGCGGCAGTGGCTGAGTTGGCGACGATGGTGTCGAGCGCTGAGGAGCTGAGCGCGCGGCCGGAGGGCGTTTTCGTCGTCGGCTCCGGCATCGACATCCCGCTGATCAAGCCAGCGCTGGAGGCTGCGACAACGCTTCCGTTGAGTGCGCCTGAGGAGCCGGAGACAGCGTTGGCCCGTGGCGCGGCGCTGGCCTCGGCTCACGCGCCCCTTTTCTCGTCATCCACCGCGGCGCAGGCATATGCCCAGGATCCCGGTACGGGCGTCGTCAACCCGTTTGTCGCCGATGCCGGCTACTTCGATGTCCCGCCACCTTCCGAATCAGGTGAGCTGGCACTGGCCTACAGCGCTGTCCCCGACGAGCCGCTCACCGGCGGGCAGGCCGCGCTGACCGGCATCGTCGATTCCCCTGAGCGTAGGAAGTTCGCGCTGGTCGGGAGCGTAGTGGCGGCGGTCTTCATCGTCGGTGTGGCGGCACTGGTGGTTTCGCTGGCGCTCAGCATCCGGCCAACGGCCGGGGTGCGGCCCGCGCCCGACCGCAACATCGTCGCCCCGCCCACGCCGGTACCGGCGGCTCCCGCTCCGGCACCTCAGGCGCCGACTCCGGAGCCCAAGGCGCCCGCTCCAACCCAGCAGGCTCCCGCCTCAGTGCCCCAAGAGCCCGCCCCGGCGCCGCAAGCTCCCGCTCCGGCGCCTGCGCCGGTGCCGGCAGCGCCGGCACCCGTGCCCGTGCCGATCCCCGTCCCAATACCGGTGCCGGGAGGCGGTGGGATCCCCGGCGGCGGGGGTCACGGCGGTGGTATCCCCGGTGAGGGGGGTCACGGCGGCGGCCATGGCGGCGATGGCCCCCGTGGCGGCGGCGGCGGCATCCCCGGGCTTGGCGGCGGCGGCATCCCCGGATTGGGCGGCGGAGGTGGCGGCGGCCACGGTGGCGGCGGTGGCCACGGCGGCGGACACGGCGGCGGCCGCGGAGGGTTCGGGATCCCGGGAATCCCCGGCCTGTAGCCCGGCCGGTTCTTCAGAGCTGTCACTTGGCGTTTGCCAAACGCTCAGCGGCGCGATGCGGTTAGCTCATTGCGGCAACCTAGACACGGTTGTATGCGATGCACCGTGTTCGGCACCGGTTATCTGGGCGCCACCCACGCCGTCGGGATGGCGGAACTGGGGCACGAGGTCGTCGGGGTCGATATCGATCCGGGTAAGGTCGCCAAGCTTGCCGGGGGCGACATCCCGTTCTACGAGCCCGGGCTGCGGAAGCTGCTGGCCAAGAATCTGGCCGCGGGACGACTCCGGTTCACCACCGACTACGACATGGCGGCCGACTTCGCCGACGTGCACTTCCTCGGCGTCGGCACACCGCAAAAGAAGGGCCAATACGGCGCTGACTTGCATCATGTCCACGCCGTCATCGATGCGCTGGTGCCCCGGCTGACCAGGCCAGCCGTTTTGGTCGGCAAGTCGACGGTCCCGGTGGGCACCGCAGCCGAGCTGGGTAACCGGGCCGCTGCGTTGGCACCTCAGGGAGTTGACGTCGAAATCGCCTGGAACCCCGAGTTTCTACGAGAAGGTTTCGCGGTCCGCGACACCTTGATGCCCGACCGCATTGTGCTTGGCGTACAACCTGATTCGGTGCGCGCCGAAGCGGCCGTTCGCGAGCTCTACGCGCCCCTGCTCGACGCCGGTGTGCCGTTCCTGGTGACCGACCTGCAGACCGCTGAGCTGGTCAAGGTTTCCGCCAATGCCTTTCTGGCGACCAAGATTTCGTTCATCAACGCGGTCTCCGAAGTATGCGAAGCCGCGGGCGCCGACGTCAGCTTGCTGGCTGACGCGCTGGGATACGACCCACGCATCGGACGTCAATGCCTCAACGCGGGTTTGGGTTTCGGGGGCGGCTGCCTGCCAAAGGACATCCGCGCATTCATGGCGCGCGCCGGCGAGCTGGGAGCCAACCAGGCGCTAACCTTCCTGCGTGAGGTGGACAGCATCAACATGCGTCGGCGCACCCGGATGGTCGAACTGGCCACCACCGCGTGCGGTGGCGCGCTGCTCGGCGCGAACATCGCCGTGCTCGGCGCGGCTTTCAAACCCGAATCCGACGACGTCCGCGACTCGCCCGCGCTCAACGTCGCGGGGCAGCTGCAGCTCAACGGAGCCACCGTCAACGTCTACGATCCCAAGGCCCTGGAAAACGCGCAGCGCGTGTTCCCCACATTGAATTACGCGGTTTCGGTGGCCGAGGCCTGCGAGGGCGCCGACGCGGTCTTGGTACTCACGGAGTGGCAGGAGTTCGTCGACCTGGAACCCGAAGACCTGAGCGAGCAGGTGCGGGGCCGGGTAATCGTGGACGGCCGCAACTGCCTGGATGTCACTCGTTGGCAGCAGGCCGGTTGGCGGGTGTTTCGGCTGGGCGCGCGACCGTAGCGGGGGCGTTGGGTGTGAGTGAGCGCGTCAATCCGCCGTGGAGAGCTCCGAGGTCAGCACCGGCGCGACCCAGCGTCGCAGGTAAGCCCGTAGCACCTCACCGGTGCGCTGCGGCCGGCCCGGGTCGATCATGAAGGACTGCAGAATCCGCAGCAGGTACTCGACCAGATCGTCGAGATCGGTGCCGTCCAGCCCGTACTGCGTCCAGTCGACGTCCAACATCGCGAGCATGGCGTGCCCGAATTTGATGCCCACATCCGATGTGACGCCCGTCGAGGCCTTGGGGAAGTCGTGCACCAGCATCAGTTGGACGTGCTTGTCGCTGGGCAGCCACTCCAGGCTGTAGGCCAGAATTTCCACCAGCGCATCGACGGGATCGGTGAAGCGGGCCAGGTGTTCGCCCATCCGCTGCACAAACCGCATCCCCGACCGAGTCGCCGCGGCTTCCAGCAGACAGCTGGTCCCGGGGAAGTAGTTGTAGACGGTCTGGCGCGACACGCCCAGGGTCCGTGCCACGTCGGCTATCCGGATGTCGGCTCCGCGTTCGTCGATGGCATCGCTGGCCGCGTCGAGGATGCGTTCGATCGCCTCTTCGTCGCTGGCGGGCGTAGCGCCGCCCCACCCATGGGTGCGCATGACCAAGAGCCTAGAAGGTGGCTGACTAGCCGGTTGGGCAGTGGTGCGCGGTTGGCAATGCCTACGCCCGTGCCACGCTGGCGTTCGAGGAACTAGCCAAATAGCCGAAGGAGTCGCACATGTGTCCCGTCGACCGCACCGCCGTCATCGCAGACATCGAGGCGATTCCGCTGCGTATCCCGTTACGGGTCGGCAGCACACCCGGCGCGTCCCTTTGGGGCGACCAGCTTTCTGCCGCAGACTCGTTGCTCGTCAAGGTGACGACGCGCGACGGCGTGGAAGGTTGGGGGGAAGCCTTCGGTTATCGCGCTGTCGATTCGGCCAAGCTTGCTGTCGACGAACAGATCGCGCCGCTGTGCGTCGGCCAGGATGCCACTCGAATCGGGCCCCTGATGCTGGAGGTTCAACAAAAGCTGCACGTTTTTGGACGCGGCGGTGCCTTGACCTATGGGCTCTCTGCGGTGGATATCGCTTTGTGGGATATCGCGGGCAAGCTCGCCGACGCTCCCGTGTGTCAGCTTCTTGGCGGCGGAGTGTCCGCCATGACTTGCTACGCAAGTTTGGCCTGCTATTCCGATCCGTCGCTGGTCCGCGCCGTGGTTCGGCAAGCAATCGATGCTGGATTTCAGGTGGTCAAGCTGCACGAGTCAGACCTGTCGGCGATCCGCGCAGCTCGCGAGGAAGCTGGCTCGGACGTGGAACTGATCGTCGACGCCGGCTGTCCCTGGACCTTGGCCGAAGCCGGTGCCTTGGCTCAAGAGCTCAGGGCGGTTGGGGTCAAGTTTCTCGAGGAGCCACTCTGGCCGCCGGAGAATTTCAATGGTCTTGCGGAGCTGCGAAGAACCAGCGGCCTCCCAATCTCGGCCGGCGAGAACGTTTCCACCGTGCTGGAATTCGAGCGAATGCTCGCCGCGGGAGCGGTGGACTTTGTTCAGCCCAGCCCGGCCAAAATGGGAGGCATAAGCGAGTTGTGCAAAGTTTTCCCGCTCGCGGCCATTCGCAACATCCCGGTGATGACGCACTCCTTTTACGACGGTCCAGGCTTGCTCGCTGCGGTTCATGCGACCGCGGCGCTGGGTACGGCTGAGTCCATGATTGAGTGGCGCCGGTTCGATTTGGAAGCGAACATCTATGGCGATGCCCTCATTCCGAAGGCGGGCCGGATTTCAGTCCCGCCGGGACCGGGCTTGGGAATTGATCCCGACCCCGATGTCATAAGCGGTTACCGACGGTAAACGACGCCATGACGGAAGTATGGGTCTAGCCAACGCAAGCCGCGACGGTCTAGGGTTTACACAAGTACGACTTGTAAAAATAGCTGGCGCGCCCTGGAAGGAATGGATGATATGAGCATTGCGGAACGAGCCATACACACCACGTGGGAAGGCCCGCTGGCGTCGGGCGGAGGGAAGCTGTCGGCGGGCAGTAGTGGTGCACTGGATGGCCTACCGTTGACCTGGGCGTCCCGGACTGAGCAGGCTGGCGGCAAAACCAGTCCGGAAGAGCTTGCGGCAGCAGCGCATTCGTCGTGTTTCGCGATGGCGTTGGCGTTGAAGCTGGGCGAGAGCAACACGCCGCCGCAGCGACTCGACGTCGCGGCCACGGTGATCCTGGATGCGGTCGATGGAGTCCCGACGATCACTAGGTCGCGGCTGAAGGTCCGGGCGCAGGTCGCCGGACTCGACGCCGATTCGTTCGCGGCCGTGGTGGACTCGGCTGCCGCCCTGTGTCCGGTGTCGCGATTGTTTGCCGGTGCCGAGATCAGTGTCGACGCCGAGCTTGACGAAACCGCAGCGTCGCGCACCGCGGGCTGACCCGGAGGGGCGAACCATGTCAGCCCTGGCGCTCGCTGACGCCCTGCAACGCGAACACCGCGAAATCGACAGTGGGATAGCGGCGTTCATTGAAAAGCTCGATCGTGGCAGTCTGCAGCCCGAGCTGCTGACCGCGGCCTTGGAGGCGCTGCGCCGGCACATCTATCTGGAGGAGGTCATTCTGTTCCCGCCGATCCGGGAGGCCGGGATGATGATGCCGATCTTCGTGATGATGCGCGAGCACGGCGAGTTGTGGCGCACCATGGAGTCCTTGATCGGCCTGCTCGACGGGGGAGACGACCCCCGGCAGTTGGCGGATACCTGCGGTGAGCTGATGGAACAACTGCACCGGCACAACTCCAAAGAGGAGCCGATCATCTATCCGCAAGCCGACACCGACCTGCCGCCTCAAACGAGTGCGGAATTGGCCCGATTCATCGAGACCGGTCGCGCTCCCGATGGCTGGGTTTGCCGGCAGGCCATCACGCAGACATAGCTTCTATTGCGATTCGTCGCTCTTCTTGCCGAACCATCGCCGCTTGGGTCGTGGCTCCTCTGGCGCCGGCTGAGGAGGCGGAGGTGTCCATGGCGGCGGACCTCCGTACATCGGTGCAGGCGGGCGCTCGGAAGGTCCCCACTGCGGAGGGCCGCCAGACACCGGAGCTGGACGAGGTTCGGGTTGGTAGGCGTCCTGCCCACGCGGCGGCATCGAGGCGTTGCCGGAAACGCCGCGTTCTTGCAGTGGAAGTACGAGAGTCGGCGCGGGTCGTGGCGGAGGCTCGGAAGGTCGAGGGCCCTGATCAATCGTCGGCGGCGTCGGTGGGGTTTGCGGCGTCGGTGGCGTCGGCGGCGTCGGCGCTGCCCGCTTTGCCTCTGCGTCAGGCGAACGCGATTGTGCTCGGTGACGCCAGTACCCCGCCGCGTCGTATGGGAACGGCACCCGGGGCGGCTGCCACTCGATCCTGGGCAACTCACCCGGCTCCTGGTCGCCGGAGCCCACCCGGGAACCCAATTCGGTGTCGATTACCGCCCTGGCGGCCGAGACGGCCCGCTCGGGCGTCTCGTGGCGACCCACCTCAACACCACGGAAGGTCACGATGAACTGCGGACTGGTTGCCATCAACCCATGATCGGCGTCATGGCAGGCGAAGGCAACGCTAAAAGTGTGGTTGTGTTTGGTGTCGTGGGCGAGTTCACGTCTCCCGAACGGGATTTGTTGGTTCCGCGACGTTGACGACGCATGCGACGTCGTGTCGGACCCTGGCGGAAAACAGGAGGCGTGGATATATGGGTAGCAGTTTCGTGGATATGACTCTCGCCGATCGCGGCGAAGTCGGCTTCTGGGTCCGCGACTGGCTCCTGGGCACTTGGCTGGTGGCGTTGGCGAACGCCGCGAACGCCGTTCCAGCGGAACGCGAGTCGTGGCTGGCCGACGCCGCCGAGCACTGGCGGCTCCAGGGCGTTGAGCAGTTTATGGGCTGTATGGATGCAGGCTTGGACAAATACCTGACGTCCGATGATCGGGTGGCCATCGCGACAAAGGTCGCCAAATGTGCAAGGGCGACCCTGATCGCGATCGCTGAAGACGGATACATCCGTCCGGCATGGTTGGTTGCCAATCAGTTGGGCGGGAATGGGTTGGGTGATAGCGAGTATGAAAGATACGGCCTGAGGCTGGATCTTGTGCTGCAAGTCGCGGACGCCTTCATCGATCTGCTCGGTGGCCGCATCACGAGGACGCCCGCCACCAGCCCGGTGCTTCCGATACTCAAAGGCTGAGCGAAGCCGACGTGCTGTCTCGCGCTGAATTGTGATCCTCGACTGTTGTTGGCGAGTACGGCGCTTTAGCTGCCTGCCTTACATTGCTCGCACACGAATGTCGGTTGGCTGACTGGCACCGTCTGCACATGCTGGCAGTGCAGACACCTCACCTTCGTGGTAGGCGTGTCGGTCTTCTCTGCGGCCTGAGCGGCGCTGTCGGCACGG
>NZ_JCALDF010000020.1:0-93453 GCF_059812725.1 Mycobacterium sp. NGS41 | reverse complement strand
AAAGGCTGCAGACATCGGGGGTGTGTGGCGTGACAACATCTATCCGGGAGCGGCCTGCGACGTGCCGTCAGCGTTGTACTCAGTCTCGTACACGCCCAATCCTCGCTGGTCACGGCGGTATGCCGAGCAACCCGAGATACTTGAGTACCTCCAACGACTCGTGGAGAGTGGCGGACTGGACGCACATCTGCGCACGCAGACCGAAGTTGTCGACCTGACCTTCGACGAACAGTCCGGGCGTTGGACACTGTCCACGAGCTCGAACGAGACGATATGCTGCGATGTCGTCGTCTCGGCCGTGGGTCAGCTGTCCTTACCCCACATACCTGATATCGCCGACGCAGACACCTTTCAGGGGCCGCGCTTTCACTCGGCGCGTTGGGACCGGTCGGTTTCGCTTCGCGGCAAGCAAGTAGCCGTCATCGGCACAGGAGCAAGTGCGATCCAATTCGTGCCGCACATAGCCCGCGAGGCAGAGCATGTCACGCTATATCAGCGCACGGCTCCGTGGATCTTGCCGAAGTGGGACAGCAGGTATGGAGTCCTTCACCACAGGGTGAGCGAATTATTGCCGATGGCGCAGCGCCTCGAGCGTTTCGCGGTATGGCTACTTTTCGAGTTGCTCGCTGTGACGCTAGTCGACGCGAAGCCCCTCTCACGCGTCCTCGGTGCGATCGCGCGCCGCCACCTACATCGGCAGGTTGGCAGCCCATCTTTGCGCGAGCAATTGACGCCTTCCGACGCGCCAGGGTGCAAGCGAGTGCTGTTCTCGAATGATTACTATCCAGCAATCGCGAGTGATCGCGTGTCGTTGGTGCCGAAGGCTATCGCAGAGCTCTGCGACAAGGGTGTCAAGACCGTGGATGGAGAGTTTCGTCCTGCAGATGTCGTGATCTACGGAACCGGTTTTCGCGCCACCGATTTTCTCGCCCCGATGTCCGTGCGCGGCTCTCGCGGAGTCTCCTTGGCCGAGGTGTGGAAGACCCAGGCATACGCATATCTGGGCATCACTGTCCCCATGTTCCCGAACCTGTTCCTGCTTTATGGTCCCAACACGAATGTGGGCTCGGGGTCGATCCTCTACATGATCGAGTCACAAGTCCGTCACATCACAACGCTCATCAAGGTCGTGGCTGCTCATCCGGGTCATGCGGTCGAGGTCAAGTCAGAGATCGCGCAACGTTACAACACGCGCTTGAGAAGGCGACTACGGAGGTCGGTGTGGGCGCTGTGTGCGAGCTGGTATCGAACCTCGAGTGGGGAAATCCCGACGAACTGGCCGGGGCCGACCTTGGTTTATCGACTTCTCACGCGGAAGCTGCGCAGCGGCGATTACGTCTTGAGAAAGGTCGGGCGTCTAAAGGTCGGAGGCCCCGCTGCACCGAGTCTGCCGGGTCCTGAGCCGGCCGTGGGTGCGAGACGCGCACTTAACCCCTAGCCCAATAATGTCCAGATATTGACATCGAGTGCATGTTTGTAAAGACTGGTGGAGACGCCGTCAGAGCGGCCCAGCGTCCAGGAGGAACCATGACGAATCACCTTCTCGCACCTGCGCACCACGTGAAGGAGCGGTTGTCCTCTGTGATCATGGTCCCCGCGCCCCACGCCGTCGACGACAGATGGCGTCGATGGAGCCGGCACTGGCCGATTCGTGAACTGGCACCGGCACCCGCGGGCAGTGGATTGAAAGCCGTGCGGGGGGATGCCGGACTGCCCTTGGTGGGTCACACGCTCGACTACATACGATTCGGCTCGGATTTCAGTCGAGAGCGCTACGACCGTCTGGGTTCGGTGTCGTGGATGGGCGCGTTCGGCACCAAGATGGTGGTCATCGCCGGCCCTGACGCCACTCGAGAGGCATTCACGAGCGAAGCGAAGGCATTCTCTCAGGATGGCTGGTCCTTCCTGATCGACGCCTTCTTCCATCGCGGTTTGATGCTCATGAGCTTCGACGAGCACTTGATGCACCGGCGCATCATGCAGGAGGCGTTTACGCGTCCGCGCCTGACCGGATACGTCGAACAGGTGACCCCATGCGTTCGCTCGGCACTGCCTGCGTGGCCGGTGGGCCCGTCGGTTCGAATCTACCCACTGTTGAAGGAACTCACCCTCGACATAGCTACCGACGTCTTCATGGGCGGCCGTGGCAAGGACGAGAGCGATGCTGTCAACAAGGCGTTCGTCGCTACGGTCCGGGCGGCGAGTTCCCTTGTGCGTGCTCCGCTTCCGGGAACCAGATTCCGCGCTGGTGTGCAAGGGCGGCGCGTCTTGGAGGACTACTTCTTCCGGCATCTGCCGGCCGCGCGAGCGGGTGAAACGGAGGATCTGTTCGCTGCTCTCTGTCAAGCCACGACCGAAGACGGGGAGCGGTTTTCCGACGAGGATGTGGTGAATCACATGATCTTCTTGATGATGGCGGCCCACGACACCTCGACGATCACCACCACAGCGGTCACCTATTTCCTTGCCAAGTATCCGCAGTGGCAGGAGGCAGCGGCTGCGGAAGCCGCGGCCATCGGTGACGGGTTGCCGGACATCGATGCCCTGGAGAAGATGACGGTCATCGACCTCGTGATCAAGGAAGCGCTCAGACTGCTTGCACCTGTTCCGCTGGTGATGCGCAAGACGGTTCGAGATGTCGCCATCGACGGCTATCACATCCCCGCGAACACTTTGTGCGCCATAACGCCTGCCGTGAATCACTTCGATCGAACGATCTGGAGTGATCCGGAGCGGTTCGATCCCTCACGTTTCGACGAGCCTCGGCGCGAAGACCAACACCACCGATTCGCCTGGGTTCCGTTCGGAGGTGGAGCGCACAAGTGCATCGGCATGCAATTCGGGACGCTCGAGGTCAAAGCAATCCTGCACAGGATGCTGCGTTCGTTCACCTGGACGGTTCCGGAGAACTATCACGTCCGATGGGACAACACCTCCCTGCCCATTCCGGTGGACGGACTTCCGTTGGAGATGAAGCGCCGATGACCGTCGACCACAGGCCCTACCTCGAACCCACGGAGTTTATTGACTGGCAACAAGATTCGGTACGTGACTTTGTGTCATCGGCGATCCGTGGTGCCTGCGGCGACACCGAGAAGGCCATCGCCATCTTCACCGCGGTCCGTGACTCCATTTGGTACGACCCCTACACGGTGACCGACAACCCACACGCGTATCGCGCCAGCACCGTCGCGACCGCAGAACGGGCCTACTGCGTCCCGAAGGCCGTGCTCTTGACTGCAGCGTGCCGAGCGGCGGGAATCCCGGCGCGGCTGGGGTTCGCCGACGTCCGAAACCACCTCCAGACCAAGACATTGCGCGAGCGGATGGGTGGTACCGACGTTTTCGTCTACCACGGCTACAGTCTCATGTTCCTCAACGGTGCGTGGGTAAAGGCCACCCCGGCGTTCAATCGCGAGCTGTGCGCACGTTTCGGTGTCTCGCCGATCGAATTCGACGGCCGTAGCGACGCGCTACTCCATGGTTTCACCGCTGACGGCACCCAGCACATGGAGTATCTGCGCGACCGGGGAGCCTACGACGATCTACCCCTAGCAGACATCCTGCGAGCACTGAGAACGCATTACGGCACATTCATCGACCAGCCGAATAGCCGTCCCGACCTCTTCGCCTGAAAGGGCACTACACGATGCAAAGCACAATGCAAAATGTTCCCCTGTCGGTTTCGGCGATCGTTCAGCATGCGGCAGCCATACACGGTGACAGCGAGGTCGTCACTCCGACCGGAAATGGATATCGGAGAACGCCTTACCGCATTGTGCTGGCGCGAGTGGCTCGCCTTGCCAATGCGCTGCGCAGCCTTGGCATCACGGCAGACCAACGCGTTGCCACCTTCCAGTGGAGCAACCAGGAACATCTGGAGGCCTACTGTGCGATTCCCTCCATGGGCGCGGTCCTGCACACGCTCAACATTCGTTTGGCCCCAGAGCAACTCGCGTACATCGCCAACCACGCGAGCGATCAGATCGTCCTAGTCGACGCTTCGGTTGCCCCGTTGTTGGCGCGCGCGCTCCCAGGGATGGCGTCGGTGCACACCGTCATCGTCACCGGAGAGGGCGACCTTGCCCCGCTACAGGGATGCGGGAAGACCGTTCTGCGTTACGAGGAAGTGCTTGCCGGCGAGGAAGAATCATTTGACTGGCCTCGGCTCGACGAGCTGTCCGCCGCGGCCATGTGTTATACCAGCGGCACCACCGGAGATCCCAAAGGCGTCGTCTACAGCCACCGTTCGACGTACCTTCACTCCCTGACCGCCTGCAAAGCTAACGCTTTGTCAGTCAGCGAGGCCGACCGTGTGCTGGCCATCGTCCCAATGTTTCACGCCAATGCGTGGGGGCTTATCTACGCAGCGTTGATGTCCGGTGCGGATCTGGTACTGCCTGACCGGTATCTCCAAGCCGAACCGTTGGTGTCGATCATCGAAGACACCAGACCGACCTTGGCCGGTGCAGTGCCGACGATCTGGAACGATGTCGACCGATATCTGGATTCGCACCCTGAGCGGGACATTTCTTCGCTACGGCTGGTCGCGTGCGGGGGATCTGCTGTTCCGCTTTCGTTGATGCGGGCATTCGAAGAGAAGTACAACGTGCCCATTGTGCAGGCCTGGGGTATGACCGAAACCTCGCCGTTGGCGACCGTTGCACGTCCGGCTCACAGAGCCGACGCGACGCGACGATGGGAGATGCGCGCATCCCAGGGTCGGCCGATCTGCGGTGTCGAAATCCGGTTGCGGGATGACGACGGGAAAGACGTGCCGTGGGACGGGCAATCAGTTGGGGAAATCCAGGCGCGCGGTCCTTGGATCACCGGGTCCTATTTCGGAGACAACGATACGGAGAAGTTCGACGAAGGATGGCTGCGTACCGGTGATGTGGGCAAGATCGACGCCGAGGGCTATCTGACACTGACCGACCGCTCGAAAGACGTCATCAAGTCAGGCGGCGAATGGATCTCCTCGGTGGAGCTGGAAAACACGCTGATCGGCCACCCTGCCGTGTACGAAGCGGCGGTAGTCGGCGTCGCGGACGATAAATGGCAGGAAAGGCCGTTGGCGCTTGTCGTCGTCCACCCCGGAACCGATGTTGACGTTGACCAACTCCGATCGTTTCTTGCGGGCAAAGTCGCCAAATGGTGGATTCCTGAGCGATGGAGCTTCGTGTCCGATATTCCGAGGACGAGCGTCGGAAAGTACGACAAAAAGGCCATCCGTGCGCGCCACTCTGCCGGCGAATACCTCATCGAAATCGAAACGTCATAACGTCGAAACCCTGGAATTCCAACAGTCGGAAGGTAATCATGTCCTCACCAATCTCTCCCTGGATGAATGCCGAATTACTCGAGCTTCGTGACCTCGCTGCGAAGTTCTTCTCGGCCGAATTGGCGCCGCATGCGAACCGCTTTGCAGACCAGCACCACGTCGACCGAGAACTGTGGAACCGAGCGGGCGAGCTGGGCCTGCTCTGCATGTCAATACCCGAGGAATACGGCGGAGGCGGTGGCACTTTCGCGCACGAAGCGGTCGTGCTCGAAGAGCAGGCCCGCATCGGTGACAGCTCATGGGGCGCGGGACTGCACAGCGGAATCGTCGCCCACTACATCCTGCAGTACGCGACTGAAGAGCTGCGCGCGCAGTGGCTTCCCAAGATGGCTTCCGGTGAAATGATCGGGGCGATAGCCATGACAGAACCGGGGACCGGGTCCGATCTCCAGAGCGTCAAGACAAAAGCCCTCCTTGACGGTGACGAGTACGTGATCACCGGCTCCAAGACTTTCATCACCAACGGCCAACAGGCCGACCTCATCATCGTTGTTGCCAAGACAGATCCGAGCCAGGGCGCTGCGGGCATCTCTTTGATCGCTGTCGAGGCTGACCGGGTGGGATTCCGGCGTGGCAAGGTTCTCGACAAAATCGGCCAGCGCGGCCAGGACACCTCCGAGTTGTTCTTCGATGAAGTGAGAGTTCCGCGCTCGCATCTACTGGGCCAGGCTGAGGGACAGGGCTTCATTCAGCTGATGACGCAACTGCCACAAGAGCGACTCATCGTCGCGGTGGGGGCTGTCGCAGCGATGGAACTTGCCCTGGAGCAGACGCTCAAGTACACGCGTGAGCGGGAGGCGTTCGGTCGGCCTGTCTTTGGCTTTCAGAACACCAAGTTCACGCTGGCTGAAGCCGCGACCGAAACGCGCATCGCACGAGTGTTCCTCGACTACTGCATCGACCTGCACCTTGCGGGTCAACTCGACGTGCAGACCGTCGCCATGGCGAAGTGGTGGACCACTGAGCGAGCGATGAAGGTACTCGATGACTGCATGCAGCTTCACGGCGGATATGGCTACATGACCGAGTACCCCATCTCGAGATTGTGGGTGGATCAGCGCGTGCAAAAAATCTATGCCGGCACGAACGAGGTGATGAAGGAAATCATCTCGCGTTCCCTATGAGTCAGATGAGCTGCCGCCTGCACGTTAGTCACCTGGAGGAGGATTGATGGCATCGATGGTGGTGCCGTATCGCCACGACATGGGCGGCCATTGCGGATCGGGGGCTCTTCGGGATCTGACCGAATGGGCGGGGATCCGTTGGGGTGATGACGCCCCGGACGAAGGTATCGTGTTTGCTCTCGGCGGGGCCCTCGACTTCTCGTATGTTCGCTCGGCGCACCTACATCCACCGATCTACCTCGTTGGACGCAGCGCGGACCTCGAAGACGAATACTTGACCCGGTTGGGCGCGCGCTTCGAGTGTCGTTCGACAGACGACCCCGATCTCGGTTGGAAATGGGTGACCGAACAGATCGATGCCGGTACGCCGGTCATGGTGTGGGCTGACATCGCCGAATTGCCCTATCTGAGAACGCGTCTGAGTATGAGCCGGCACGATGTCGTGATCGTAGGGTACGACGACGACGAGCAACTCGCGTTCGTGGTCGATAACGATCGCGATACACCTCAAGCCGTGCCTTACGAGAATCTACGGAAGGCGCGGGCATCGACAGGATTTCCCGTCCCCACGCGGCACAGCACCTACGTAGTCGAGTGGCCCTGCGCGGCACCAGATCTCGGCAATGCTGCCCGGTCGGCCTTCCGGAGGTCCGCGGACGCGATGCAGGGTTCGTATGTGAGCGCGCCGATCACCGAGGACTCCGATTGTGAAATTCAGGTGCGTGGGCTACCAGGGGTATCGACCTTTGTGGAGGACCTCAAGCGGTGGCCGAAGATATTTGACGACGACACCCTCGACGGTGCCTTGTTTGCGCTGAGCGCCTTCATCGAAAAGGCCGGAACCGGAGGCGGTCTGTTCCGAGATCTGCAAGCACGTGGATGTCGGCGCATCGCTGAAGAGTTGAGTTTCGAACCTGCGTTCCGAGCAGCGGAGGCTGCGAAGACCGCATCTGAGTTGTGGACCGCTGTTGCGCACACCGCTTACGAACGCGGTGCAGATCCGCGCTCGCGAGCGACTGGCGCGGCGTCCCTCGCTGCGCAGTTGCCGCAAGCCGAACGTCGACTCGCGCAGGCGCTGAGGGAGGCAGGTCTACTACTGTGAGTCCTGATTGCCTGTGGAGGAAACCAACCTGGGTGCGACCTAACGGATTTCTTTGTGAGTGCTTGGAATGCGTCAACAGAATGGAGATTCACGATGGCTGTCTTCGCTGATGCGGAAGAGGTTTACCGCTACCTCGCCGGCATCTTTCGACGAGGTTTGGAGAACGAAGACCTTGCGAACAGACTCGCCGGGTCCGGGGTGGTGTTGCGGATCCACTACACCGATCCGGATGCGGTAGTAACCGTGGATATGCCGAAGAAGGTAATAGAGACCGGCGCGGACAGTGGCGTTACACCGAATGTCGAGTTATTCATGTCGGCGGATACCGGTAACAGGTTCTGGTTGGGGAAGGTGAACTTGACGATGGCGATGGCCAAAGGAACCGTACGGGCGAAAGGTCCTGTCACGAAACTGATCAAGCTCATACCGCAGGCGAAAAACCTCTTTCCAGAATATCGGGCAATCCTCGAAGCCGACAAGCGTCACGACCTGCTCGATGTATGAATGTCAGTCCGGTACAGACCCGGGTGCGGGCGAGCGACCGCCGCGGCCCCTGGGCGATGTGCCCGGAGATCATTCAGGACAGTTCTCTCGCGACCACCGTGCGCGGTCGGGATAACTACTTCAGAAGCGTCACTAGCGTAGAAGGGACTTCAGCATGAAGACACGTGCCGCTGTTTTGTGGGGCTTGGAGCAGAAGTGGGAGGTCGAAGAAGTCGAGTTGGATCCGCCAGGTCCCGGAGAGGTCCTCGTTCGGCTGGCGGCCACCGGCTTGTGCCATTCCGACGAACATCTGGTGACCGGCGACCTCCCGATCCCATTGCCGGTAGTAGGGGGCCATGAGGGTGCTGGCACAGTCGTGGAATGCGGCGAAGGGGTTGAGGATCTGTCCGAAGGTGATTCTGTCATCTTGACCTTCCTTCCCTCGTGTGGGCGCTGTTCGTACTGCGCGCGCGGTATGGGCAATCTCTGTGATTTGGGAGCGGCGCTGATGATGGGACCGCAGATCGACGGCACCTATCGCTTTCACGCACGAGGCGAGGACGTCGGGCAAATGTGTTTGCTCGGAACGTTTTCCGAGTACACAGTGGTGCCGCAGGCATCCGTGGTCAAGATTGACGGCGAAATCCCTCTGGATCGGGCAGCCTTGATCGGTTGCGGCGTCACGACCGGCTACGGATCTGCGGTGCGGACTGGGGAGGTGCGCGCCGGGGACACCGTCGTGGTAGTGGGAGCAGGCGGAATCGGAATGAATGCGATTCAGGGTGCGCGAATCGCGGGTGCGCTAGCAATTGTGGCGGTCGATCCGGTGAAGTTCAAGCGAGAGCAAGCGAGCGGGTTCGGCGCGACGCATACCGCCGCCTCGATGGATGAAGCTTGGTCGCTGGTCAGCGATATGACGCTGGGCAAGCTGGCCGATGTCTGCATCCTCACCACTGATGTGGCTGAGGCCTCTTATACCGCCGAGGCGCTGGCCTTGGTCGGAAAGCGCGGACGCGTCGTGGTTACGGCCATCGGGCATCCCGACGAGTCGTCGATCTCAGGGTCACTGCTGGAGATGACGCTTTACGAGAAGCAGATTCGTGGCGCTTTGTATGGCTCATCCAATGCGCCACACGACATTCCGCGGCTGGTCGAGCTTTACTCCGCTGGGCTATTAAAGCTCGACGAGTTGGTCACCCGCGAATACTCCCTCGACCAAATCAATGAGGGCTACCAGGATATGCGTTCAGGAAAAAACATTCGAGGGCTCGTCCGGTTCTGAGGAGAACCATGCTCCACTGCTCGTGTTCATGTCCTTGCGCCGCTGCAGATTACACGCCGCCGGACCGCTTAGGCTGCTGCGCGTCGCGTCCTCCTTTCCCGTCCTGAGGACGGCAAGCATTAGACATCTTGTAATCAATCATCCATCAAATTTTCTCGGAGGCTGAGATGACGGACGCCGGCACGACCATGGCAAGCGAGGATGAGGCAGCTCGTTTCGTTGTCGCCCTCGAGGTGTGGACCACGCCGGAGCGACGAGCGCTGAGTCAGATGGCGCGGTCTTTCGTCGAATGTGAAATCGCGCCGAAGCTAGCGCAATGGGAGCAGGTGGGTGAGATTCCGCGCGACCTGCACCTCAATGCTGCCGAGGTGGGGCTTCTCGGAATTGGGTTCCCGGAAGAAGTCGGCGGCAGCGGCGGCAATGCGATTGACGCTGCACTGGTCACTGAGGCCATCCTGGCCGCAGGTGGGTCCACTGGCGTCTGCGCCGCCTTGTTCACCCATGGCATTGCCCTTCCCCACATTGCCGCCAATGGCTCCGAGGCCCTGATTGAACGATATGTCCGTCCGACGCTCGCAGGAAAGATGATCGGCTCGCTGGGCGTTACCGAGCCTGGGGCAGGTTCAGATGTCGCGAATTTGCGCACACGCGCAGTGCGCGACGGCGACACCTACGTGGTCAACGGAGCAAAGACGTTCATCACCAGCGGAGTTCGGGCGGACTTCGTTACTACGGCGGTACGCACCGGCGGACCGGGTTACGGTGGAATTTCATTGCTCGTGATTGACAAGAATGCGCCTGGATTCGAAGTGTCTCGCCGGTTGGACAAGATGGGATGGCGATGTAGCGACACCGCCGAGTTGTCTTTCGTCGACGTTCGCGTACCGGCTGAGAACCTGGTGGGGGCAGAGAACAGTGGGTTTTTGCAGATCATGCAGCAGTTTCAGGCTGAACGGCTCGGCATCGCCGTCCAGGCGTACGCGACGGCGGGTCGGGCTCTCGATCTTGCCAAGAGTTGGGCGCGGGAGCGTGAAACGTTCGGTAGACCCTTGACGGGGCGCCAGGTGATTCGCCATAAGCTTGCGGAGATGGCTCGACAGGTCGACGTGGCGTGCACCTACACCCGTGCGGTCATGCAGAGGTGGCTAGCGGGGGAGGATGTCGTTGCCGAGGTGTCGATGGCCAAGAACACCGCTGTGTATGCGTGCGACTACGTGGTCAACGAGGCGGTCCAGATCTTCGGTGGGATGGGCTACATGCGTGAGTCTGAGATCGAGAGACACTATCGAGACTGCCGGATTCTCGGAATAGGCGGCGGCACCAACGAAATCATGAACGAGATCATCGCCAAGCGCATCGGACTCTAGTTACTTGATCCCAGTATCGAAAGTTCTCACCAAGTCGGCCTGACAGTTCGGTCTGTTCGCCGTAGGGATTGGCGGCAGGCGCCATCAGCGGCGGTCGCGTTCGGCGCCTGCCGAGCCGGCGATACCTGTTACAGAGACTTCTCGCACCACAGGCCGGAGCCGGTGGTTGGGCTCCTGGGGTGGCGCTGGCCGATTTGTTGGGCGGCGGCGGACGGGAGCGGCCAAGCGGACGGTAGCCGCCGCCCTGGTTTGGTCGGCTATTGCGGTGCGGTGAGGATGTTTAGGAGCGTTTTGGCGTTGCGTCCTAGGTGGTCGAGGGTTTTTCTGCCCTTGGTAGCGTTGGCGCGGCTGGGGTAACCGATGACGCCGCTGTCGGTGTAGGCCGCGATGCCGAGGGTGGTCAGGTAGCGGCGGTCGTCGGGGCTGTGGTCGGCACCAGCCCAGCCGTCACGCAGATATTCGGGGTAGGCCGCCAGCAGTATCGACGTTTCGAGTTCACCGGCGTGCATGTCCTCATGGCTGGTGCTGGTGATGTCGGCGGCTTCGCGTGCTTCGGTCCAGTCGTCACGGCTGGGGTACAGGCCGAGCCGGACCGGTGCGCCGGGGCGGTTGGCTTGCTGGACAACGTTAGTCAGGACTGCGTTGCCACCGTGGGCGTTGACGATCATTAGCCCGCGGACATGTTGCGCGGCCAGGGAGTGGGCGATGTCGCCGATGACAGCAGCCAGGGTGCTGGCGGTGATGCTGACAGTTCCGGCGAATGCGGCGTGTTCCTGGGAGCAGCTGAAAGCGACGGGGGGAAGCTGAAAAATGTTGTGATGTGCGCTGATTGAGCTTGCAACTGCGACCGCAACGAGCGTGTCGGTGCCAAGTGGCAGGTACGGGCCGTGCTGCTCGAACGAGCCGACTGGCAGGACCGCAAGCTCGGCTCGGGCGTGGTCGCTGGCCGTGGTGATATTGGGGATGACGGTGTCGGTCACGGGGCGATTCCTTCGGTTGCGTCCTTGATCTGTCCGAAAAGTTGTTGCAGCACTGGGCTTTTGTCGTGTCGGCGCCGTTCGCGCAGAAGGGTTGCGCAGCGGGCGAGGTGTCGCCGCGCGCGTTGGGATGGCGCGGCCAAGTAACCGCGCAGGGCTTCGGCGGCGTGAGTGCAGGCGAGTTGGTACTCGCGGATCGCAATGAGAGCGTGCAGTAACCGGATGTCGGCGACGGCCCAGTCGCGATGCTGATGGGAGGTCCAGGATGGCTGGTGCCGGGTGAGCAGCTCGACGGCCTGTCGTGGGTGGCCCAGTTCCAGGTATCCCGCGGCGATATCGCTGGCAACGAATCCGGCATGGGCGTAGGTGGCGCGATCATCGGCGGCGGGGTTGATATCGCCGAGTTCGAGTGCATGCGCGGCGTGACGTAAGAACCCCTGTTTGTCCTGGTTGGCGATCGCAGCGAGGGCCTGTTGTCGGGCGATGCTGGCTTGCAGCCGCCCTACCTCGTGGCCGTCTATCAATCGTGCGGCATCGGCGGCGAGTTCGACCGCCAGATCGGGGTCCTGGCTGGCGATGATGTTGGATTTGCGCATCCACACCATCGCGCGTAGGTCAGGGGCGGCGGCCCGCAGGTGATCGGCGGCCCGATCGGTCAGTTCCCGCGCTCTGGGGTGGTCCCCGAGGTCTTGCGCTATCCAGCCGGCGACTTCGGCGATGGTTCCCGCTATCTCACGTACCTGGGTGCGTAGCTCGGCGGGTGTGGATTTGATGAGCGCCTCGACGGTCTGCAAGTCGCGTTCCACCAGCGGCTGGGCGTACTCCGGGCCGAAGGTATGTTCGGCCCGAATGTGGACTGCGCGCTGGTCAGCGATCACGGTCAGGACATCACGGTCAACCGGAAGCTGCAGCAGAAGCGGACGCGGCAAGCTGGTTTCGACCGTCAGCCCGAACAGTTCGGCAGCATCGCGGCCTAATGCTTCGGCGAGGTCGGCTCGCCACATCGGCCCTGCACTGCCGCCGCCTTCGATCCGGACGATTTGCTGGCGCAACGTAGCCCGGTCCGGCGGTGTGTCGCCGCGCTGCTTGCGGACCGTCTCGACTCTGGCTGCCAGATCGCTCAGGCTCATCTTGGCGTCCTCGCGCGCTTGATGAACCCGTAGTCCGCTCTGGCGGCGAGCAGGGTCGGTCAAGGCCATATAAGGATCATGCATGACCAACGCTGCAGGTCCGGCCATATCTGCGCGTTCACAGTGTTCCTTACTGTTCCTAGCTGCCGCTATCGCCGATTCCCCCGATCGCGCTGTCCTAGATCCGGTCACCACACAGGTGACAACGATTGGAAAGGACAGAACAGATGAAACTCAAAATCGACACCGCTGCGGTGTCGTTCATGTGCACGAAAACACCGGAGCCGCGAACCGATTTCGGTACCGGGCAGCCCAAGATCGATAAGGCCACGGGTGCGGTGCTCCATGCGGTGCAGTTGATGGCGCTAGATGCCGATGGCGGCGACGTCTTGTCTGTGACCGTGCCTGGTGCACCGAAAGTCACTGTGGGTCAGCAGGTATCGGTGACCGGTCTGGTGGCACTGCCCTGGTCGCAGGACGGCCGCAGCGGTATCGCGTTCCGCGCCGAGACGATCACCATCGCCGAGGGCGGCAAGCCGAGTTCCACGCCGCGCCCGTAACCGCCACGGAACCATCCCGGCAGCGGCTCTTTGCTCACGTCGCTTTTGAGCGCTGTCGGGGTGGTTTCCCCACTCCCACATGCTGTTTCACGAAAGGCAGAAATATTCGTGTCGAACACAAACAACAAGAGCAAACCTCAATCCTCTGATGAGGATTGGGTCGGTGAACTTATTTGGTCAATCCTGGTGGTGGCCGGGCGGCTGCTGTGGTGGGGTGCACGGTTCCCGCTGCTCGGGACCCCTGTCGCTGTCGCGGTCGGTGTGGCGTGCTGGCAGGGCGTGAACGCGGGATTCTTCACCCTCGCAGGTTTCGTTGCCCTGTACATTCTGTGGGGATTCGTCGACGAGAACAGTTTGCAGCGGTGGGTGATCGACCCGCCCACCCACTATGCGCAGACCTGGTGGCGCTATCGGCGCCGCTGGGAACACGTCTGCAGTCTGCATGGGTTGACCGCCAAACTCGCTGACCGCCAACTGATTCCAGTACTACTCGGGGTGTGCATCGGTGATCGCACCGACATCCTTGCGGTGCGGGTAGTGACGGGCCAATCGATCACCCACTGGCACCGCCAAGCGGATGCGTTGGCCGCGGCGTGGACGGCGGACCGGATCACCATCACCGCCATCGCACCCGGCGAAATCCGGATCACGATTATGCGCGGCGACGTGCTGGCTGAACCCGTCGCGCTGCCAATGCCCCAACCCGGCGCGACGGTGAACTTGTCGGCCATCGGCGTCGGGGTCAAAGAGGACCGGGGCGTCTGGCGGCTGCCGATCCTCGGGCATCACCTGCTGGTAGCCGGGGCCACCGGCGCGGGCAAGGGCAGCGTGTTGTGGTCACTGATCGCCGGTCTAGCTCCGGACGTGAAGATCGGGCGGGTCCGGCTGTGCGTGATCGACCCTAAGGGCGGCATGGAACTCGGTGCCGGTGCGCCGATGTTTTCGTTCTTCGCCCACGACGCCACCGGCCAAACCCTGGAACTGCTGCGTGCGCTGGTCACGTTGATGCATGACCGCGCCAACCGGCTGCGCGGGCACGCCCGCCTACATACACCGACCACGGCCGATCCGTTGTTCGTGGTTGTCATCGATGAAATCGCGGCTCTGACCTCCTATGTCACCGACCGCAAGATCAAGACTGAAATCGAACAACTGCTGGGGCTGTTGCTCTCGCAGGGCCGCGCGGTGGGTATCTCGGTGGTGGCGGCGGTGCAGGACCCGTCCAAAGACACCTTGCCGGTGCGGCAGCTGTTCACGGTGCGGATCGGGTTGCGGCTGACCGAGGCATCGCAAACCGCCATGGTCCTGGGCCAGGGGGCCCGCGAGGCCGGGGCCGAATGCGATCTGATCCCCGACGGCACTCCCGGGGTCGGCTACGTGATGACCGATGGCATCGCCCACCCGATCCGCGTGCGCGCCTTCTGGGTCACCGACGCCGATATCGCCTATCTGGTGCGCGCCTTTCCCGCGCGGCGCGCACGCTCATCCCAGGCTAGGAAGCCCGACAACGCGAGCACCACCGACACAGACGGCGACAGCGGCAACCGTGTGGGGCACCAGTGAGTGGCGCGCACGAGGCAGGGAGCCCGGCAATCACGCTGCCGGGTCTTCCCGCCGACATCGACCACCACCGGGTGATCACCCAGATGATGCGCCGCGCTTCCTCGCCGGGATTCGACGGCTGGTGGCGTCGCGCCGGATCGGTCGGGTTCTGCGCCAACCCCATCCAACTCATCGGCACCGACGACCACGGCCGCAAAAGAACCGTATGGGTGCGGTGCAACAACCGCCGCGCCACCGTCTGCCCCTCCTGCTCAGACCTGTACGCCCGCGACACCTGGCAGCTCGTCGCCGCCGGCACCACCGGAGGCCGCCACAACATCACCCCAGCCGTGGCCGAGCGCCCCCAGGTATTCGCCACGCTGACCGCGCCCAGCTTCGGCTCCGTCCATGGCAGCACAGGCAGCGTGTGCCATGACCACAGGATGATGGGCGGCTACAAGCGATGCCCGCACGGAAAACCCCTGCGGTGCAGAACCATCCATAACCACACTGACCCCACAGTCGGACAACCGCTGTGCGCCGAATGCTATGACTACCTCGGGCACGTCCTATTCACCTGGCACCTGCCCGAACTATGGCGACGCTTCACCATCGCCCTACGACGCAATCTCGCCAAACACCTCAAAGCTGCTGGCATTAAACCGGGTTCGGTGAAAGCCAGTTTCGTCAAGGTCGTCGAAATGCAGGCACGCGCCATCCCGCACATCCACGCTCTCATCCGGCTCGATCCACCCGACGACCCCGCCGCCGGCACCGTCGCTGCCGGCCCTGGCTGGGAGCCGCCGATGTCTGCCGCCACACTCGCCGTCCTTATCCAGCAGGCCGCCCGCGCTGTCACTCTCGACGTCCCCAACCCTGATACCAACCAGTCTGGCGACGCTGCGCCGCTGGTCGTCCGGTTCGGCACCCAGATCGATACCCAACCACTGGGGACCGAAAACCACACGGCGCCAACAGAATCGTCACGCCGCATCGCCGGATACCTGGCCAAATACGTCACCAAATCCCTGCAAGACTTCGGTGTCGCCGCCCGTCGCCTATCGGCTGAAGCCATCGCGGACCTCGACGTCACCGACCACGTCCGGGCGATCCTGACCACCATCGCGCACCTAGCAGACCAAGCCCACACTCTCGGTATCGACGCCTTGGCGGGGATCGGGCGCTGGCTGCACACCCTGGGCTACCGCGGCCACATCACTACCAAATCGCGGCGTTACTCGACCACCATGGGCGCCCTGCGCGCCGCCCGCGCCACCTGGACCCGACAACAAGCAGGCAAAGACTGTTCACCACAACATGATTCGCCACTCGATCTAACCGAGCAAAGCGACGACGTGTGGTGGGACTTCGACCACGCCGGACACGCCACCCCCGGCGACCACACCCTCGTCTACTGCGCGGCCCTCCGACGCATCCACACCCGCCGCATCGGGCTGGTGGAAGCCCGTCGCCAAGCCCGTGACCAACAATGAGATCCGCCAGGGGGACGCGATGACTGACACGTCCCGAACAGCACATGCGCGCTCCGAGTGTCACGATCGTATCGACGCGCCGACCATGTCAGAGGCAGATGTTGAAATCGTCATGCCCGACCACTATCGACTTTCGCGCGAAGCCAACCGTGCGCTGGTACACGTCATAATGGCGGTGCGGGACCGGATGCTCGGATCGGAGAGGGGAATCGCGTGAGCCAGAGGTTCGCCTTCTACGGCCGAGTGAGCACGGAGGACGCTCAAGACCCGGAGGCGAGCCGTAGCTGGCAGAAGCGGCGTGCCCTCGACCTGATCACTCCGCACGGCGGTGTCCTCGTGACTGATTATTTTGATGTGGGACAAAGCCGTTCGCTGCCGTGGAAGCGTAGGCCCGAGGCGTCGCGTCTCCTAGCCGATGTCACCGGCAGGGATCGTGGCTTCGACGCCGTGGTGATCGGCGAGCCCGCCCGCGCGTTCTACGGGCCGCAGTTCGCGCTCACTTTCCCGGTGCTCACGCACTATGGAGTTGGCTTGTGGGTCCCTGAGGTCGGCGGAGCGGTCGATCCCGGCTCCGAAGCACACGACCTGGTGATGACGTTGTTCGGCGGCATGAGCAAGGGGGAGCGCGCCCGAATCCAGATGCGCGTCCGTACGGCGATGTCGGCGCTCGCGCAGGACACGTCCAGATACCTCGGTGGCCGACCGCCCTATGGTTATCGGCTCGTCGATGCCGGCCCGCACCCGAACCCCGCCAAGGCAAATCTCGGGCAGCGACTTCACCGCCTCGAACCTGACCCCGCGACAGCCCCGACCGTCGAGCGGATCTACCGCATGTATGCCGATGGCGCGGGCCTGCGCTACATAGCGCAACGGCTCACCGACGATGGAGTGCCATCGCCGAGCCAGTACGACCCACTTCGGAATCGTCACCGTGACCCGCGAGGTTGGTCTCATTCGGCGATCCGCGCGATCCTCGACAACCCGACATATCTCGGTATCCGCGTTTGGGGCAAGCAGGAGAAGTACGAGGTCCTGGTCAACCCTGACGATGTCGCCGCGGGGTACGAGACACGCATGCGGTGGCGTGATCAGGCAGACTGGATTGCGCCGGACCGCCGCACGCACGAAGCGCTGGTCCCCGACGATTTGGCTCAGGCTACTCGTATTCGTATCCAGGCGCGGCGTGGTCCCGGTCTGGTTTGCAGCAGAGAATCGATAGTGCCGTATGCGCTGCGCGGGCTGTTGTTCTGCGCTGCGTGTGGTCGGCGGATGCAGGGCGCCGCGCGCGTAGGGAAAGGGACCACCCGCATCCTGTACCGCTGTGAACTCGGTAAGTCGCGTTCGGTGCCCATAGACCTGAGCGATCACCCGCGCACCGTCTATCTCCGTGAGGATGCGGTGACCGCCCGACTCGACGAGTGGATCGCGTCCCTGGCCGATCCGGAAGACCTGGCGCGCGGGCAAGAGGTGGACCCGGTGGCCGGAGCCGGCTACGCAGCCTTGCAGCGCCAGCTCAGCGACGCCAACCGCAAGGTTGCTGCTCTCATCGCGGCATTGGAGTCTGGCGTGGCCATCGAGGACCTCACCGCCGCACTGCGGCAACGCACCGCCGAGCGCGACGAGCTAACGGCCCGCCTTGAGCGAGTCGAGCGACCCTGCGCCATGTCGGCCGCACAGATCAGCGAGTTGGTCGAAGAGCTAGGCGGACTATCAGCGGTGCTTAAAGAGGCGACCGGGTCCGAACGTGCCCAGGTGTACGCAAGCCTGGGCCTGCGTCTTGATTACGACCCGCAACTTCAGCGGGTCACGGCGATGGCCGACTTGAGTCGTGTCGCCGGACGTGTCCGAGGGGGGACTTGAACCCCCACGCCCATTAGTAGGGCACTAGCACCTCAAGCTAGCGCGTCTGCCATTCCGCCACTCGGACCAGACCAACCTGAGTTGGCAGCTAAGGCTATCGGATTGCGCTGCGCCCGCCCAACCCAGCAGCGTGCGCACTGGTAGCCAAGGTGTAAGAAAAGTGACTGTGAGCGATGACGTGGCCGAGGTTGTCAGCAGGCTGATCCGGTTCGACACCACCAACACCGGCGACCCGGCGACCACCAAGGGCGAGGCCGAATGCGCGCAGTGGATTGCGGAGCAGCTTAGGGACGTCGGCTACCAGCCCGAATACGTCGAATCCGGTGCGCCCGGCCGCGGCAATGTGTTCGCTCGCCTGCCCGGGGCGGACCGGTCCCGAGGTGCCCTGCTGATTCATGGGCACCTCGACGTGGTGCCGGCCGAAGCGGCCGAATGGAGCGTCCACCCGTTCTCCGGAGCAATCGAAGACGGCTATGTCTGGGGCCGCGGCGCGGTCGACATGAAGGACATGGTCGGCATGATGATCGTGGTCGCCAGGCACCTGAAGCGGACCGGCACCGTGCCGCCGCGCGACTTGGTGTTCGGGTTCATCGCCGACGAGGAGCACGGCGGCACCTACGGAGCCCAATGGCTGGTCAATAATCGGCCCGATTTGTTCGAGGGCATCACCGAGGCGATCGGCGAAGTCGGAGGCTTCTCTCTGACGGTGCCTCGCCCCGACGGCGGCGAGCGCCGGCTCTACCTGATCGAGACGGCCGAAAAAGGCATTCAGTGGATGCGACTGACCGCCCGCGGCCGGCCCGGACACGGCTCGATGGTGCACGACCACAATGCCGTCACGGTATTGGCCGAGGCGGTGGCCCGGCTGGGCCGCCACCAGTTTCCGCTCGTGCTGACCGACACCGTTGTGCAGTTTCTGGCGGCCATCAGTGAGGAGACCGGCCTCGCCTTCGACGCCGAGTCGCCCGATCTGGAAGGGGCGGTCGAGAAACTCGGCCCGATGGCCCGCATGCTCAAGGCCATCCTGCGCGACACCGCAAACCCGACAATGCTCAAGGCCGGATACAAGGCCAACGTGGTCCCGGCCACGGCCGAAGCCATCGTGGACTGCCGCGTGTTGCCCGGTCGGCAGGCGGCGTTTCAGGCCGAGGTGGATGAGTTGCTCGGCCCAGACGTCACCCGGGAGTGGATCAGGGATTTGCCGTCGTATGAAACGACCTTCGACGGCGATCTCGTCGATGCCATGAATGCTGCGGTGCTGGCAGTCGATCCCGACGGCCGAACGGTGCCCTACATGTTGTCTGGTGGCACCGACGCTAAGGCCTTCGCGCGCTTGGGTATTCGTTGCTTCGGCTTCAGTCCGCTGCGGCTGCCGCCGGAACTGGATTTCTCATCGTTGTTCCATGGCATCGACGAGCGGGTACCCATCGATGCGCTGAGGTTCGGCACCGACGTGCTGACACACTTGCTGACAAACTGCTAACCGAACGCTAGACCCGACCGAAGCCGATCACACGAGAGGACCCAGGATGATCTCGCCGCCCGACCCGTACGACGCGCTGCCCAAACTGCCACGTTTCAACTTGAGCTCGAACTCGATCACCGATGGGCAGCCGCTGGCCACACCGCAAGTCAGCGGAATCATGGGGGCCGGCGGAGAGGACGTCAGCCCCCAGCTGAGCTGGTCGGGCTTCCCCGAGGAAACCCGCAGCTTCGCGGTCACCGCCTACGATCCGGACGCGCCGACCCTGTCCGGGTTCTGGCACTGGGCGGTGGCAAACCTGCCCGCCAACGTCACCGAGTTGCCAGACGGTGTGGGCGACGGCAGTGACCTGCCCGGCGACGCGCTGACGCTGCTGAACGACGCTGGCATGCGCCGTTACATCGGTGCTGCGCCGCCTCCGGGCCACGGCGTGCACCGCTACTACGTCGCGGTGCACGCGGTTAAGGTCGAAAAGATCGACCTAAGCGAGGACGCCAGCCCGGCCTACCTGGGATTCAACCTGTTCCAGCAGGCCATCGCGCGGGCCTACATCCACGGCACCTACGAACAGACGTAGACCGTCCCGCCGTCGGCTCCGAATCAACGTTGTGAACCCACGCGCGTGTGTGTTGGTGCTGCCGGGCGGCAAGATACGTAGCAACGAGCCATCGCGGCGGTGGCAGTTGGCCAACGTCCGCATGCTGTTCGTCGCCCGCGCATTGCGGCGCAGGCTGGGGCCCGATGTCGAGGTTCGACGGGTCCAGTACCGGCTGCGCGGATGGAACAGCCCACGGCGGGATCCGGTGCAAGACGCCAAGGCGGTGCTCGACGATATCCAGGACAGCGGGAACGCCAAAACGGTTGTGTTGGTTGGTCATTCGATGGGCGGGCGGGTTGCGGCGTACTTGTCCGCCCAGAATGACATTGGCGCTGTGGTGGCGCTGGCGCCATGGTGGGAGGGCGATAAGGCCGACCTGATCCCGCTAGGCACGCGGTTGCTGGTCGTGCACGGCACCGCCGACACCCGCACCAACCCGCGCGACTCGCGGGCCCAGACGTTGCGGGCTCGCCAGCGTGGGCTGGCCGCGCAGTGGGTGGGCATCGAGGGCGTCGGCCACCACATGGTGCGACGGTGGCGGGAATGGCACCGTCTCATAACCGATTTCGTCGCCGACTATCTGACTTCTGCCGAAACTCCGGGACGGTGAGGGTCGCCGGATCTCAGCCGCTCGGAGTGAGCGCGTACTGAATGGTCCACATTTTGCATACCTCAGTAGCAGCAGAAGCCTGGGTGTTTATCGTCTTTGTGCAACCGACGGCATCGGGACGGCCAGCCCGGTGGCCTGGGTGACTTAGCCCGGCGGCCGCTGCGCCTTGCGGGTCGCCGAGCCGACCGCCTCGTGCAGCGACGTGAACCCGCCGTCATGCAGGCGACGGGCTATCCCGTCGTGAATGTGCTTGGGCCACAAGCCCCCGCCGTAAATCCAGCCGGTATAGCCTTGCAGCAACGACGCGCCCGCGGTGATCCGCTCCCACGCGTCGTCGGCGGTTTCGATGCCGCCCACGCTGATCAGCACCAGCCGATCGCCGACCCGGCCGTAGAGTCGGCGCAGCACCTCGACAGCGCGGCGCGCCACCGGCGGACCCGAGATGCCGCCGTTGCCAAGCCTTTCGACTCCGGGTGTGGCCAAATCGTCACGCGACACCGTGGTGTTGGTTGCCACGATGCCGGCCAGGCCGAGTTCGACTGCCAAGTCGGCGATGTCGTCGACATCGGAGTCGGAGAGGTCGGGCGCGATCTTCACCAGCACCGGTGTCGAGGTCCGTGACACCTCCGCTGAGACGGCGGACAGGATGGGCCGCAGCGACTCGATCGCCTGCAGGTCCCGCAGTCCCGGCGTGTTCGGCGAGCTGACATTGACCACCAGGTACGACGCCAGCGGGCCGAGCAACCGAGCGCTGGCCCGGTAGTCGTCGACGGCGTCGGCAGCGGCGGTCTTCTTCGTCTTGCCGATGTTCACCCCAATCGGTACCTCGGGGCGGTGTCGCGCGAGCCGCATCGCCAGCGCGCCCGCGCCGTAGTTGTTGAACCCCATGCGGTTCAGCAGGGCGCGGTCGTCGGGCAACCGGAACATCCGCGGCGCGGAGTTGCCGGGCTGCGGGTGCGCGGTGACCGTCCCGATCTCGGCGTATCCGAAACCCAGCGCGCCCCAGGTGAGCAGCCCCGTGCCGTCCTTGTCGAACCCGGCGGCCAGCCCCAGCGGTCCGGGGAAACGCACCCCGAACACCGTGCTGGCGAGTATCGGATCCGTGGGGCCCAGCAGTCGGTGCAGCAATCGGCGCAGCGGCGCAATCGCGGTGACGCCGCGCAGCATCGCGAAGACCAGCGTGTGAATGCGCTCCGGCGGCACCAAGAACAGCAGCCGCCGCATCAGGCCGTAGATCATAGTTCCGGCTGGTCTAACCGTTGGTTCTCCAGACGAGACTTCTTGCGACGCAACAGGACTCGCCTGCTGCCGTCGGTATAGAGCCGCACCCGCGTCAGCTCCCAGCCGCGGTATTCGGCCTCGATGGACAGCCTCGTGGATGCGCTCAGGCGGGTTACCTCCGGCGGCAGGCGCAACGGCGCCCACTCGTATTCGTCGGACATCTCGGTGTCCCAACCGGCGGGTAGCCGGCTCCGCGCGGGTCGGCTTGTCAACGCGAGCCCGCCGCGTGCTCGATGACTTGCACACCAGCACCCGACCCCGACACCACGTACAAGGTGTCCGACGCTTCGTCAAAGGCCAGCGAGTTGGGTTGCTGCACGGTTGGGTAACGCACCTTCTCGACGGGAATTCCAGTCGTCAGATCGTAACCAATGACAATGTTCGACGCGGTTTGGGATACCCAGGCCAGTTTGCGCGACCCGGCCAGCCCGTACGGGGCCTGCCGCACCGGGTAGGCCTGCCGCAAAATCAGCGGGTCAACGCCGTAGACCAGCAGTTGACCGCCGCGGGTGTCGGCGACCAACACCCGGCCCAGCGAATCGGCGGCCAGCGTGGTTGCGCCTTCACCGGCCCGCAGCGCCTGTTCGACACGGCCGTCGGCGCCAATGGTCGTGACCGACGTCTGGCCGCGATCCAGCACGACCGTCGTATCCCCTTGTGTGACAAGGCCATCGACGCGGGCGAAGATTTTTTTGCGGTTGGTCACCGACCCGTCACCGCCAACCGTGTAAACCGCGCCGTCGGCGCTGCCCAACACCAGTTTCCCGTCGGCGCGGCGGGCGATCGCGGTGAAATCGGTGGTCTCCGCGCCGCCGACATTCACCCGTGTCGCACGGCCGGCGGACAGATCGACCATGAAGTAGCCGCCGCGCGCGGCGAGGTAGGCGGTGCCGCGGCCGTCGCTGGTGAGCGCGGTCGCGGGCCCGGGCAGGCCGATGGCGGCCGGCGATACCCTCGCCGCGACGAAAACGCTGATACTGGCCGGTGCCGCCGGGTCGGCGCCGGGGCACAGCACCACCAGTTGGCGAGTGCCGCCGTCGACTACCGCGGCCATTGGGTGACCGCCCAGCGGTGCGATCATGCCCGCCGGATTTTGCGACACCTGCGGAGACTCGGCGGCGTGCGCCGGCGGGATCGTGGGTGGTGAACCATTCAAAGGATTCGACGAACACGCGGTCGCCACCAGCAAAGTCGACAGAACGGCCAGGACGCACTGAGCTGCCCGTTTAGGTTGCAATGGCAAAGGCTTGTCCTCGACTTTAGAACACGTGTTTCGAATTCTATGTAACTTCATGGGCGCAAGTTGAATCCATAACGTCATGTCGCGCACAACAACTCGTTTCCACGAGGTATCTTGGCGACATGACCGTCGCTGCTGACCGGCATCTCGCAGACAAGGAGTTTGCTGTCGAGGACATGACAGCAGGAGTTTTCGCCAGCGGTTACGGACAAGTCGGTGATGGACGCAGTTTCTCTTTCCACATCGAGCACCGCTCGCTCGTCGTCGAAATTTACCGGCCGCGCCTGGCCGGCCCGGTTCCGCAGGCTGAAGACGTGGTCGCCAGGGCGGTCCGCAGCCTGGTCGAGATCGACGTGACCGACGAGCGCAGCCTGGCCGCCGCCGTGCGCGACTCCGTCGCCCATGCTGTGGCGGTGTCGCGCTAGCCGCACCAGGTACGGTCGTCGTCGTGACTGCGGTTTCGGCGATGTCCTGGTGGCAAGTCATCGTGTTATCCGTGGTACAGGGGCTGACCGAATTTCTGCCGGTGTCATCCTCGGGGCACTTGGCGATCGTGTCCGGGATCTTCTTCGCCGACGATGCCGGGGCCTCGTTCACCGCGGTCAGCCAGCTCGGCACCGAGGCCGCGGTGCTCGTCTACTTCGCGCGAGACATCGTGCGCATCCTCAAGGCCTGGTTTAACGGATTGGTGGTCAAGTCGCACCGTAACGCCGACTACCGGCTCGGCTGGTACGTCATCATCGGCACCATCCCAATCTGCATCCTGGGCCTGTTCTTCAAAGAGGCGATCCGCTCGGGCGTGCGCAACTTGTGGGTGGTGGCCACCGCGCTGGTGGCGTTCTCGGCGGTGATCGCGCTGGCCGAATACCTCGGTCGACAGACCCGCCGGATCGACGAGCTGAACTGGCGCGATGCCGTCGTCGTCGGCGTTGCTCAATGCCTGGCGCTGGTCCCCGGCGTCTCACGCTCCGGATCCACCATCAGCGCCGGTCTGTTTCTCGGTCTCGACCGCGAATTGGCCGCCCGCTTCGGCTTTCTGCTGGCCATTCCGGCGGTGTTCGCATCCGGTCTGTTCTCGTTGCCGGATGCCTTCCATCCGGTCACCAAGGGCATGAGCGCCACCGGTCCGCAGCTGCTGGTGTCCACGTTGATCGCGTTCGTCATCGGCCTGGCCGCAGTGGCCTGGCTGCTGCGATTTCTGGTGCAGCACAACATGTATTGGTTCGTCGGCTACCGGGTGCTGGCCGGGACGGCCGTGCTGATCCTGCTGGCGAGCGGGACGGTGGCCGCGACATGACCGTGATCCTGTTGCGGCACGGGCGGTCCACCTCGAACACCGCCGGTGTCCTGGCCGGCCGGTCCGAGGGCGTCGATCTTGACGACAAGGGCCGTGACCAGGCCGCGGGGCTGATCGATCGGATCGGTGACCTGGCCATCCGGGCGGTCGTGTCCTCACCGATGCTGCGGTGCCGGCGCACGGTCGAACCGCTGGCCACGGCGCTGTGTCTCGAACCGGTTATCGACGAGCGGATCGCCGAAGTGGACTACGGGGAATGGACCGGCCGCAAAATGGGCGAGCTGGCCAAGGAGCCGTTGTGGCGGGTGGTTCAGGCTCATCCCAGCGCGGCGGTGTTCCCCGGCGGCGAGGGGTTGGCGCAGGTCCAGGCCCGCGCCGTGGCCGCCGTCCGCGAATACGACCGACGGCTCGCCCTGGAATATGGCGGGGACGCGCTGTGGCTGGCGTGTAGCCACGGCGACGTCATCAAGGCGGTGATCGCCGACGCGTACGGCATGCACCTGGACAGCTTCCAGCGCGTCAACGCCGACCCCGCGTCGATCAGCGTCATCCACTACACCCAGCTGCGGCCATTCGTGCTGCACGTCAACCACACCGGTGCGCGGCTTTCCGCCGGACTGCGCGCCGCGCCCAAGCCACCGGGGGAGCCTCACGCGGATTCCCCGGACGAACAGGAAAAGCCGCAGCAGGAGCCGGGTGGCCCGGTGCCATCCGGGGACGCAATCGTAGGCGGAACCACCGACTAATGGGCCAAACGAATCGCGTTGCAACGGCCACTGCCGGTATTTTGGGAGGTGCCATGGCGCGCGCAATTCACGTTTTCCGCACACCCGACCGTTTCGTTGCCGGGACCATTGGCCAGCCCGGAAATCGGACCTTCTACATCCAGGCCGCGCACGACGCCCGGGTGGTGTCGGTGGTCCTGGAAAAGCAGCAGGTCGCGGTTCTCGCCGAACGGATCGGCGCGCTGCTGCTCGAGGTAAACCGCAGGTTCGGCACTCCGGTGCCTCCGGAGCCCACCGAGATCGATGACCTCAGTCCGCTGATCATGCCCGTCGACGCGGAGTTTCGAGTCGGAACCATGGGCCTGGGTTGGGATTCCGAGGCTCAGACTGTGGTGGTCGAATTGCTGGCCGTCACCGATGCCGAGTTCGACGCGTCGGTGGTGCTCGACGACACCGAGGACGGTCCCGACGCGGTGCGGGTGTTCCTGACGCCGGAGTCGGCCCGGCAGTTCGCAACTCGCTCCAACCGCGTCATCTCGGCGGGACGTCCGCCGTGCCCGCTCTGCGACGAACCGTTGGACCCGGAGGGCCACATCTGCGCGCGCACCAACGGCTACAAGCGCAGCGCGCTGCTCGGGCCTGACGATGACCCCGAAGAGTGACGAACGGGAGGCGTTGCTGCACGGCGAGCTGACGGTCCTGGGACGCATCCGCTCGGCCAGCAACGCCACCTTTCTGTGCGAGTCGACGCTTGGCGAGTCCAGCGTGCACTGCGTCTACAAGCCGGTCGCAGGGGAGGCGCCATTGTGGGACTTTCCCGACGGCACCCTTGCCGGCCGCGAACTCGCCGCGTATCTCGTGTCGACGCAACTGGGTTGGAACATCGTGCCCTACACGATCATTCGTCACGGGCCGGCGGGTCCGGGCATGCTGCAGCTGTGGATCCAGCAGCCCGGTGACGCGGTAGATTCGGCTCCCGCGCCCTCGCCCGACTTGGTCGACCTGTTTCCCGCCAACACTCATGAGCCGGGTTATCTGCCGGTGCTACGGGCCTACGACTACGCGGGCGACGAGGTCATCCTGATGCACGCCGACGACATCCGGTTGTGGCGCATGGCGGTGTTCGACGTGCTGATCAACAACGCCGACCGCAAGGGCGGCCACGTCCTGCGCGACCTCGAGGGGCACATCTACGGCGTCGACCACGGCGTGAGCCTGCACGTCGAGAACAAACTGCGGACGGTGTTGTGGGGCTGGGCGGGCAAGTCGATCGACGAGAAAACCCTGAAGGCGGTCGGCGGGCTTGCCGATGCGCTGAACGGCACACTTGCCGATACGCTGGCCGAGCAGATCACCCGATCAGAAATTGCTGCGCTGCGCCGGCGCGCGTGCACACTGCTCGACAACCCGGTCATGCCCGGACCGAACCGGCACCGCGCCATACCCTGGCCGGCGTTTTAGGGCAGGCGCGTTCGGTGATACTGAATCGGTGACCCCGGCCCCCGGAAATCTTGCGGATGAGATGACCGACGCGGCATTGGCTGCCGATCTCGCCGCGGATGCGGGGGAGTTGCTGCTCAAGGTGCGCGAAGAGGTCGGCTTCGGCCATCCCTGGGCGCTCGGCGACGCGGGTGACAGCCTGGCCAACGCGCTATTGCTGCGACGGCTGCGGGCCGAGCGTCCCGGGGACGCGGTGCTCAGCGAGGAGGCTCACGACGATTTGGTGCGGCTGACGTCCGACCGGGTGTGGATCATCGACCCGTTGGACGGCACCCGCGAGTTCTCCACCCGCGGGCGCGACGACTGGGCGGTGCACATCGCGCTGTGGCAACGTCCGACCGGCGACGCTAGCGACTCCGAGATCACCGACGCCGCGGTGGCGCTGCCGGCCCGCGGGAACGTCGTGTACCGCAGTGACACCGTCGCCGACGGCATCACGCCCGTCGGCGTTCCCAGCACCATCCGGATCGCCGTCAGCGCCACCCGGCCGCCGGCGATCTTGCACCGCATCCGGCAGACCGTGTCGATCCAACCCGTGGCGATCGGTTCGGCCGGCGCTAAGGCGATGGCCGTCGTCGACGGCGAAGTCGACGCCTACCTGCATGCCGGCGGCCAGTGGGAGTGGGACTCGGCGGCACCGGCCGGGGTGATCATGGCTGCCGGCATGCACGCGTCCCGGCTGGACGGGTCGCCGCTGCGGTACAACCAGCTCGACCCATACCTGCCCGACTTCGTGATGTGTCGCGCTGAGGTGGCACCGATCCTGCTCGGTGCGATCCGCCAGGAGTGGGGTTGAGCCGTCGTGTCTGGCGGCTTGCGGGGCCACTCGCGTCGCAGTGGTCACAACTGCCACATCAGCCTCTGAAAAGACGGCATACACCGATAAGTCCGCCTTTCAGCGACATCTTTTTGTCGCGCTTAGGTGGACACGACGACGACCACTTCCCAGCGCCGCTCCGCGGTTGGGCGGTTCCCCCAGCGCCGCCTCCATCGTCACCGGGCTTAAAGTCGAAGACATGCAGTCATGGTCCTCCGCACAGGTCCCGGTGGTTCCGGGACGCGGCCCGGAGCTACGGCTGTATGACACATCCGACCGCCAGGTGCGCCCGGTCGCGCCCGCGGCCAGAGCCACCATGTACGTCTGCGGTATCACGCCCTACGACGCCACCCATCTCGGTCACGCCGCCACCTACCTGGCGTTCGACCTGATCCACCGAATATGGCTGGACCTCGGCCATCAGGTGCACTATGTGCAAAACGTCACCGACATCGATGACCCGTTGTTCGAGCGCGCCATTCGCGACGGCGTCGATTGGCGTGACCTCGCCGACCGCGAGGTCACCCTTTTTCGGGACGACATGGCGGCACTGCGAATATTGCCGCCACACGAGTATGTGGGCGCAACCGAAGCGATCGCCGAAATGGTCGAGCTCGTCGAGAAGATGCTGGCCTCCGGAGCGGCCTACTTCATCGACGGCGAGTACCCGGACATCTACTTCCGGGCCGACGCCACACCTCAATTCGGCTACGAGTCGGGCTATGACCGCGACACCATGCTTCAGCTCTACGAGGAGCGCGGCGGAGATCCCCAACGCCCCGGCAAAACCGACCAGCTCGACGCATTGCTCTGGCGGGCGCAGCGGTCGGGGGAGCCCAGCTGGCCGGCCCCCTTCGGTGCCGGCCGGCCGGGCTGGCACGTCGAATGCGCCGCGATCGCCCTCGGCCGCATCGGCAGTGGTCTGGACATTCAGGGTGGGGGCAGCGACCTGATCTTTCCGCATCATGAGTTCACCGCCGCACACGCCGAATGTGTTAGGGGGGTAAGACGTTTCGCACGGCACTACGTACACGCGGGGATGATCGGCTGGGACGGACACAAGATGTCCAAGAGCCGCGGCAACCTGGTGCTGGTGTCGAAGTTGCGCGCGCAAGGCGTTGAGCCGCAGGCCATTCGGCTGGGTCTGCTGGCCGGTCACTATCGGGCCGACCGCCTTTGGAGTGACCAGGTGCTCCAAGACGCCGCCGTCCGGCTGCAGCGCTGGCGCGCCGCGACAACCCTTCCCGCCGGGCCGGACGCCACCGACGTCATTGCCCGGTTGCGCCAATATCTGGCCGACGACCTAGACACGCCCAAAGCGATTGCCGCACTTGACGGTTGGACCACAGACGCACTGGAGTACGGGGGCCACGACGCGGCCGCGCCGAAATTGGTGGCAAGCGCAGTCGACGCCCTGCTCGGCGTGGACCTGTAGTCGAGTCAGCGCCCGAACCCCGGCCGACGCCGGCGCAGATAACGCTCGAACTCGGCGGCCAGCGCGTCGCCGTCGATCTTGCCCAAGGTCTCGTTCAGATCGACCTCGGCGTCGCCGCGCTGCTCGAGGGTTTGCACGTATTCGGCCAGGTCGTCGTCGTCATCGGTCATCTCGCTGACCGCGTGCTCCCACTCCTCGGCCTGTGCAGGCAGATCGGCCAGCGGAACCTCGATGTCGAGCACGTCTTCGACGCGGCGCAGCAGCGCGACCGTCGCCTTCGGGTTTGGCGGATGTGACACGTAGTGCGGCACTGCCGCCCAGAACGTCACCGCCGGGATTCCGGCCGCCACGCAGGCGTCCTGGAAAACGCCGGCGATCCCGGTCGGCCCCTCGTAGCGCGTTTCCTCCAGCCCGAATCGGTGCGCCGACTCCGAGGAGTACGCCGCACCCGAGACCGGCACCGGACGCGTATGTGGCGTGTCGGCCAGCAGCGCGCCCAGAATCACGACGGTGTCGACGTTGAGCTTGTCGGCGATGGCCAGCAACTCGGCACAGAAGGTGCGCCAGCGCATGTTGGGTTCCACGCCGTGCATCAACACGACGTCGCGGTCGCTGCCGGGCGGGCGACAGTGCGAGATCCGCATCGCAGGCCACACCAGCTCCCGGGTGACCCCGTCGACCTGGCGGATGACCGGGCGGTTCACCTGATAGTCGTAGTAGGCCTCGTCGTCGATCTCCACCAGCGGATCGGCTTCCCAGATGGCATCCAGGTGCTCCAGCGCGTCGCTGGCCGCGTCGCCGGCGTCGTTCCAGCCCTCGAACGCCGCCACGACGACGGTGTTGTGCAGTTCGGGCAGTGCCGACAGGCCATCCGAGCCGCCATTCTGGAGGGTCACAGAATCAGGGTACGGCCTGGCCGGAGAAGCGATACCTCCTGTCAGAGACCTGTGACACACTGATTCATTTGCATAGACCCACTATCCTTGTGGGGTGACTGCCGCGAACGAACACGACTACGACGCCGCGCGATGGGCATCGCGATCGCCGAGCGGCTCGGGTCGAGCTGGGCGTCCAGACGTCGGGTGACGACGTAGACTTTTCTTGTCGAGAGGCGTTGCAACGGTTATTTGGGGGCCGGACTTCCCTGGTATCCGCCACGCTCGGCAGAGTCAAGGACGCCTTCCACTACGGAAGGAACGTACGTGAACGCCGTTGACTCGGATATCTTCGAGCCGAACATCCGCCCTGACTGCACCGACGAACTGGCAGCGGCGCTGCGCCAGCGGATCATGGTGATCGACGGCGCGATGGGGACGGCGATTCAGCGGGACCGGCCGGACGAGGCCGGCTACCGCGGCGACCGGTTCACCGAGTGGCCGACCGCTCTTCAGGGCAATAACGACCTGCTCAACCTGACGCAGCCGCAGATCATCGAGGGGATCCACCGCGAGTACCTCGAGGCGGGCGCCGACATCCTGGAGACCAACACGTTCAACTCGAACGCGATCTCGCTTTCCGACTACGACATGGCGGACCTGAGCTACGAGCTGAACCACGCCGGCGCTGCCCTGGCCCGCGAGGCCGCCGACGAGTTCAGCACACCGGAGAAGCCCCGCTACGTGGCCGGTGCAATCGGGCCGACGACGCGGACCGCGTCGATCTCGCCGGACGTCAACGACCCCGGAGCACGCAACGTCTCCTACGACCAGTTGGTCGCCGCCTACCTGGAAGCCGCCAACGGCCTGGTCGACGGCGGTGCCGACCTCCTCATCATCGAGACGATCTTCGATTCGCTGAACGCCAAGGCGGCGGTGTTCGCCGTCGAGACGCTGTTCGAGGACCGCGGGCGCCGCTGGCCGGTCATCATCTCGGGCACCATCACCGATGCCTCCGGCCGGACGTTGTCCGGTCAGGTCACCGAAGCATTCTGGAACGCCATCAGGCACGCGAAACCGATCGCGGTGGGCCTCAACTGCGCCCTGGGCGCGCCGGAGATGAGGCCCTACATCGCCGAGATGGCGCGGATCGCGGACACCTTCGTCTCCTGCTACCCGAATGCCGGCCTGCCCAACGCCTTTGGCGAGTACGACGAGTCCCCGGAGCGTCAGGCCGGCTACATCGCCGACTTCGCCGAGGCCGGCCTGGTCAACATCGTCGGTGGTTGCTGCGGAACCGCGCCGCCGCACATCGCCGAGATCGCCAAGGTCGTCGAGGGCTTGAGACCGAGGAAAGTGCCGCACATTTCCGTGGCCACCCGGCTCTCGGGCCTGGAGCCGCTCAACATCACCGACGACTCCCTGTTCGTGAACATTGGTGAGCGCACCAACATCACCGGCTCCGCCCGGTTCCGCAACCTGATCAAGGCCGAGGACTACGACACCGCGCTGTCGGTCGCCCTGCAGCAGGTCGAGGTCGGTGCGCAGGTCATCGACATCAACATGGACGAGGGCATGATCGACGGCGTCGCCGCGATGGACCGGTTCACCAAGCTGATCGCGGCCGAGCCGGACATCAGCCGCGTCCCGGTGATGATCGACTCCTCCAAGTGGGAGGTCATCGAGGCGGGCCTGAAGAACGTGCAGGGCAAGCCGATCGTCAACTCGATCTCCATGAAGGAGGGCGAGGAGAAGTTCATCCGCGAGGCACGGCTATGCCGCAAGTACGGCGCCGCCGTCGTCGTGATGGCCTTCGACGAGCAGGGTCAGGCCGACAACCTGGAGCGCCGCAAGGAGATCTGCGGGCGCGCCTACCGGATCCTGACCGACGAGGTCGGCTTCCCGCCCGAGGACATCATCTTCGACCCGAACTGCTTCGCGCTGGCGACCGGCATCGAGGAGCACGCGACCTACGGGATCGACTTCATCGAGGCTTGCGCCTGGATCAAAGAGAACTTGCCGGGAGTGCACATCTCCGGCGGCATCTCCAACGTGTCGTTCTCGTTCCGGGGCAACAACCCCGTCCGCGAGGCGATCCACGCAGTGTTCCTTTTCCACGCCATCAAGGCCGGCCTGGACATGGGCATCGTCAACGCCGGCGCGCTGGTGCCCTACGACTCGATCGACCCCGAGCTGCGGGACCGCATAGAGGACGTCGTCCTGAACCGTCGCGAGGACGCGGCCGAACGGCTCCTGGAGATCGCCGAACGGTTCAACAAATCGGAGAAGTCGGAGGACCCGACAGAAGCCGAGTGGCGCAGCCTCCCGGTCCGGGAGCGGATCACGCACGCCCTGGTCAAAGGGATCGACGCCCACGTCGATGCCGACACCGAGGAATTGCGGGCCGAGATCGCCGCCGCGGGTGGTCGCCCGATCGAGGTGATCGAGGGCCCGCTGATGGACGGCATGAACGTCGTCGGTGACCTCTTCGGCTCCGGCAAGATGTTCCTGCCGCAGGTCGTGAAGTCGGCCCGGGTGATGAAGAAGGCCGTTGCCTATCTGCTGCCGTTCATCGAGGCGGAAAAACAACCGGGTGATGCCGAGTCCACCAACGGGATCATCGTGATGGCGACCGTCAAAGGCGATGTCCACGACATCGGCAAGAACATCGTCGGGGTCGTCCTGCAGTGCAACAACTACTCGGTGATCGACCTCGGTGTGATGGTGCCCGCCCAGAAGATCCTGGACGCGGCGAAGGAGCACAACGCCGACATCATCGGGCTGTCCGGCCTGATCACCCCGTCCCTGGACGAGATGGCTAACTTCGCCGTCGAGATGGAACGCGAGGGGCTCAAGATTCCGCTGCTGATCGGCGGCGCGACCACCTCGCGCGCCCACACGGCCGTGAAGATATCGCCGCGGCGTAGCGGTCCGGTGGTCTGGGTCAAGGACGCGTCCCGCTCGGTGCCGGTCGCTGCGGCGCTGCTCGACGACAAGCAGCGTCCAGCCCTACTGGAGGCCACCGAGAAGGACTACGCATCGCTGCGCGAACGGCACGCTCAGAAAAACGAGCGGCCGATGCTGACGCTGGAGAAGGCCCGCGCGAACCGGACGCCGATCGAGTGGGACGGCTACACGCCGCCGGTGCCCGCCCAGGGCCTCGGCGTACGGGAGTTTCATGACTACGAGCTTGCCGAGTTGCGCGAGTTCATCGACTGGCAGCCGTTTTTCAACGCCTGGGAGATGAAGGGCCGCTTCCCCGACATCCTCAACAACCCGGCCTCGGGGGAGGCTGCCCGCAAGCTGTACGACGATGCCCAGGAGATGCTCGACACGCTGATCAAGGAGAAGTGGCTGACTGCCAACGGCGTGATCGGGTTCTTCCCGGCCAACGCCGTCGGTGACGACATCGAGGTCTACACCGACGAGACCCGTACCGAGGTGCTCACCACGTTGCACAACCTGCGCCAGCAGGGCGCGCACCGGGAGGGCATCCCAAACCGGTCGTTAAGTGACTACATCGCCCCCAAAGATACGGGTCACCGGGACTACGTCGGCGCTTTCGCCGTCACCGCGGGGCTCGGCAGCCAGGAAAAGATCGCGGAGTTCAAGGCAGCCCTCGACGACTACAGCGCGATCCTGCTGGAGTCGATCGCCGACCGGCTGGCGGAGGCTTTCGCCGAACGGATGCACCAACGGGTCCGCAAGGAGTTCTGGGGATTCCAGCCCGACGAGCACTTGGACAACGAGGCGCTCATCGCCGAGAAGTACCAGGGAATCCGCCCGGCCCCCGGCTACCCGGCCTGCCCGGAGCACACCGAGAAGGCGACGCTATGGGAGTTGATGGACGTCCACGAACGGACCGGCATCGAACTGACCGAGTCGATGGCGATGTGGCCCGGCGCCGCCGTCAGCGGCTGGTATTTCTCGCACCCGCAGTCGCAGTATTTCGTGGTCGGCCGGATGGCCCAGGACCAGGTCGCCGACTACGCGAGGCGCAAGGGCTGGACCCTGAAGGAAGGTGAGCGCTGGCTCAGCTCCAACCTCGCGTACAACCCGGAGGACTGAGTCCTACATCAGCGAACCTTCGGTCTCTTTCCTGTACGCGCGCGAATCTCATGTCTCCGTCTACGCGCGGCCCAGACCCTGCAGATACGCCGCGCCCGCAGCGCGCGACTCGGGATCGCGCAACGCCGTAACCAGCGAATCGGCGTCGTTCCACGCCCGCACCGTGCCGACCATCTGATCGGTCACCGCATTGGTATGC
This sequence comes from Mycobacterium sp. NGS41, assembly GCF_059812725.1. NCBI lineage: Bacteria > Bacillati > Actinomycetota > Actinomycetes > Mycobacteriales > Mycobacteriaceae > Mycobacterium > Mycobacterium sp. NGS41. The sequence goes on along the minus strand of NZ_JCALDF010000020.1, from coordinate 59,064 downwards.
CGCTTGGTGGCGGTCAGTGTCAACGCCGACTTGCCGGCCAGCTGCCCGACCAGCTCGTCGACCGCCGCGGTCAGATCGGCGGCGGGAACCACCCGGTTCAGAAACCCCGCCGCTAGGGCTTCGCCGGCGCCGAAGGGCCGGCAGGTCATCACGAGTTCCTTGGTCCGCGCCGGACCGATTTCGCGCACCAGCCGCGGGATTCCGCCCCAGGCAAGCGGGATCCCCAAGTCGACTTCGGGGATGGAAAAGCGGGTATCGTCGGCGGCGATGCGCAAGTCGCAGGCTGCGGCCAACACGACTCCGCCTCCGACGCAGTGGCCGTGGATGCCGGCGACGGTCACCGCATTCATTGCCTCGATCGCGTCGGCCATCCGTCGTCCGGCGTCGGCCGCATCTCGTGCCGCGGCGGCGGAGGTTTCGGCCGCCGCGAACGAGGCCAGGTCCGCGCCGGCGCTGAAGGCCCGGCCTTTCCCGGTCACCACGACAACTTTCACATCCTTCAGCGTGTCGAAATACCGTGCGGCCGCGACTAATTCCTCCAGGGTCGTGGTGCTGAGCGGGTTCAGCTTGGCCGGCCGGTTCAGCGTGATATCGCCTCGGACGCCGTCGACGTTGACCTCGATCTCGAAGAACTGCATGCCTCAAGCTAAACCCGTGTGACTTTGCCCGTCGAGCCGTGAAACAATCGCTGGCCGTGAAGACCTTCGAGGATCTGTTCGCCGAACTCGGCGAGCGTGCCCGCACCCGGCCGGCCGGCAGCGCCACCGTCGCGGCACTGGACGCCGGGATACATGCGCTGGGCAAGAAGATTCTCGAAGAGGCCGGCGAGGTGTGGCTGGCTGCCGAACACGAACCCGACGACGCCCTGGCCGAGGAGATCAGTCAGTTGCTGTACTGGACGCAGGTGCTGATGATCTCGCGCGGCCTGTCCCTCGAAGACATCTATCGGAAGCTGTGAACATGCTGAACATGCTGAGGGTAGCGGTCCCAAACAAAGGCGCGCTGAGCGAGCCGGCCACCGAGATTTTGTCCGAGGCCGGTTACCGCCGTCGCACCGATCCCAAAGACCTGACCGTCATCGACCCCGTCAACCAGGTCGAGTTCTTCTTCTTGCGGCCCAAAGACATTGCCATCTATGTGGGTTCGGGAGAGCTCGACTTCGGCATCACCGGGCGGGACCTGGTCAACGATTCCGATGCGCCGGTTCGGGAACGCCTTGCGTTAGGCTTCGGGTCTTCCAGCTTCCGTTACGCGGCGCCGGCTGGCCGGGACTGGACGACGGCCGATCTGGCCGGGAAGCGGATCGCCACCTCGTATCCGAATCTGGTCCGAAATGACCTGGCCGCCAAGGGTATTGACGCAACTGTGATCAGGCTCGATGGGGCCGTGGAGATTTCGGTGCAGCTTGGGGTCGCCGACGCGATCGCCGACGTGGTGGGGTCCGGTCGCACTCTGAGCCTGCACGATCTGGTGGCCTTCGGTGAGCCACTGTGTGATTCGGAGGCAGTGCTGATCGAGCGCGCTCCAAACACTCACGCGGGCCACCTTCACGAAACCGCCGCGCATGACCAACTGGTGGCCCGGATACAGGGTGTGGTGTTCGGTCAGCAGTACCTGATGCTCGATTACGACTGTCCGCGTTCGGTGCTGGACAAGGCCACGTCGATCACGCCGGGCCTGGAGTCGCCGACGATCGCGCCGCTGGCAGAGCCGGATTGGGTCGCGGTCCGTGCGCTGGTACCTCGTCGGGATGTCAACGGCATCATGGACGAACTCGCGGCCATCGGGGCCAAGGCAATTCTGGCTTCCGACATCAGGTTCTGCCGATTCTGATCGCCGGGCAGATGCCCGGAACCGGTGACTGTGTTAGCGTCCCGGCTAGCCGCTGATTGCGCGTAGAACCCAGGAGGGTCGCCGTGACACATCACTTGCTCGTCCTGCTGATGGCTTTGCTGATCGGGGTAGTCGCCGGGTTGCGTTCGTTGACGGCTCCCGCGGTGGTGGCCTGGGCCGTCTTTCTCACCTGGTTCAACATGCAGGGCACCTGGGCGGCGTGGGTGGGCAACATCATCACGGTCATCGTTTTGAGCGTTCTTGCGGTGGCAGAACTCGTCAACGACAAACTTCCCAAGACACCGTCCCGTACGGCGCCGCCGGTATTCGCCGTCCGGATCATTTTGGGCGCGTTCGCCGGCGCGCTGATCGGCACCGCGTGGGGCTTTAAGTGGGGCGGGCTCGGCGCCGGCGTGATCGGCGCTGTGCTCGGCACTGTGGGCGGATACTACGCACGCAGTCGTCTGGTTGCCGCGACCGGCGGGAAAGACTTGCCGATTGCCCTGCTCGAGGACGTGGTGGCAGTCGGAGGTGGCTTCGCAATCGCCTACGCGGCCGCATACGCGGTCGGTCAATCGTGAGCAACGCCTCCTCGGAGGCAGAGCGTTTCGACGCGATCGTCGTCGGTGCCGGGCAGGCGGGGCCGCCGCTGGCGGGCCGGCTTACGGCCGCAGGGCAGCGGATCGCGGTCGTGGAGCGCAAACACGTCGGCGGCACCTGCGTGAACACCGGATGTATCCCGACCAAGACGTTGGTGGCCAGTGCGCACGCAGCACAACTTGCCCGTCGCGGTGCGGAATACGGTGTGGCGACCGGAACGATCAGCGTGGACATGGCGAAAGTCAAGGCGCGCAAAGACGGCATCATGCTCAAGGACCGCGAGGGCGTCGAGGCGTGGCTGGACGGCATGGACGGTTGCACGGTCTTTCGCGGTCACGCGCGGTTTGAGGATCCGCACACGCTGCGTGTCGATGACCAACTCCTGCAAGCTGACCGGATTTTCCTCAACGTCGGCGGTCGTGCGGTGGTGCCGGACATCCCCGGGCTCTCCGATGTCGAATACCTGACCAATGTGTCGATCCTCGAACTCGACACGCTGCCAGAACATCTCGTCATCGTGGGCGGCAGCTACATCGGGCTGGAGTTCGCGCAGATGTACCGCCGTTTCGGGGCTCGGGTAACGGTCGTGGAGCGCGGTCCGCGGCTGGCGTCGCGCGAGGACGAGGATGTCTCGGCCACCATCCGGGAAATCCTGGAGGCCGAAGGTATCGACACTGTCGTCGGCGCCAGCGACCTGCGGATCCAGAAGCGGGACAAGGGGTTTGAGCTGAGTCCTCGGGACGGAGCCACGCCCATTGCGGGCAGTCATCTGCTGCTGGCGGTGGGACGGCGACCCAACACCGACGACCTGGGTTTGGAGGCTGCCGGCGTGCAGACCGACCCACGCGGCCACATCGTGGTCGACGACCAACTCAAGACCAACGTGGACCACATCTGGGCGCTGGGCGACTGCAACGGCAAGGGCGCCTTCACCCATACCTCCTACAACGACTTCGAGATCGTGGCGGCCAACCTGCTCGACAACGACCCTCGGCGGGTGAGCGACCGCATCACAACCTATGCGCTCTACATCGACCCGCCGCTGGGGCGGGCCGGCATGACCGTCGAGCAGGTGCGGGCGTCGGGCCGCAAAGCCCTGGTCGGCAAGCGGCCAATGACCAGGGTCGGCAGAGCGGTGGAAAAGGGTGAGACGCAAGGCTTTATGCAAGTGGTCGTCGACGCCGAGTCGCACCAGATCCTGGGCGCGGCCATCTTCGGCGTCGGCGGCGACGAGGCGATTCACGCGATCCTGGACGTGATGTCGGCCAAGGCGCCCTACACCACGCTGTCGCGGACAATGCATATCCATCCCACCGTCAGCGAGCTGGTTCCCACGATGCTGCAGGAGATGTCACCGCTCGACTAACGGGTTTTCATCGCCGCTGGACCAGGAGCGTCTGCGCCGAAGTCCCGATGAACCCTGTTTTGTCGAAAACCTCGGCGGTGGTCACCCCCACGCCGTCCGGCCCTATCGACGCTCGGGCGCGCAGCGCGAAGTCGTTGCCGGCGGGCAGTCGATGCAGATGCACGACGGTGTCAGTGTTCATGAAGACGAACTGATCCGGGTCAAGAATCATGCCGACACCGTTGGCGCAGTCCACGATTACGGCGAGCCGCTGCAGCGGCGTCGTCTCCTCGGTGTCGACGATGTAGGCAAGCGTGCTGAACCAGGACACCGCGGGAGAGCCTTCGTCGGCACGCTGCGGACGCCAGTTGATCGCGTCGAAATAGCCGCCGGTGCCGGCGAAATAGGCCGGACGCGGTTGTGCCGTTCCCTCGGCCAGCGGGGGGTATCGGTCCGACGCCACGTCGGCGGTGTCGGAGACGGCCAGTAACCATGCGGTCACCCGCGCCACGGTACGGGGAGGCCCGACCGCGCGATCGGCTTGTAACTCGGCCATCATCATGGTCACCCGTGAACCCGGACGTTCCACCCAGGCCCGGGCCCGCACCCTCGCCACCGGGATCGCGCCGAGGATGTCCAGGCTGAGTCTGCCGATTCGCAGGCCGGATCCCGCCGCAAGCTCTTCGATCAGTTTGGTTAGCAGCGCCAATGGGGGTGAGCCGTGCTGAATTTCGGGTCCCCAGTTGCTGCGGGTGTAGTCGGTCGCGGAGAACGTCTGATACTCACCGGCACCGGGCAGGCGACGGTAATAGCAACCGATCATGCCGCCGGCTGCGTCGTCCGATCCGGCCAGCCGGGGTAGGGCGGCGGTGTGCCACCGAACACCGGGCAGTGCTGCTGATGCGGACACCAGTCGCACAGCCGCGACGGGTGCGGACGGAAGTCGCCTGTCGCACCGGCGGTTTGGATCGCGCGCCAGATCGCCATCAGGGTCTTCTCGAAGCGCAACAGCTCGTCACGGTCCGGTGAGTAGTCGAGCAGCTGGCCGTCGGCCAGGTAGATGAGCCGTAGCCGCGCCGGCAGCACACCGCGTGATCGGTATAAGGCCAAGGCGTAGAACTTCATTTGGAACATCGCCTTGAACTCGGCCAGTGCCCGCGCTGCCGGCGGCGCTTTCCCGGTCTTGTAGTCGACCACCCGCAGCTCGCCGGTGGCCGCGACGTCGACCCGGTCGATGAAACCGCGCAGCAGCGTGCCGTCGGCGAGTTCAACCTCCACGCGCTGCTCGCAGCTTTCCGGGTCGAATCGGGTCGGGTCTTCCAGCCGGTAATAGCCGGAAAGCAGCGCGCGGGCCTCGTCGAGAAGTTGGGCGCGCTGTTCGGGATCCAGCTCCTCGGCCAAGTCTGGCTTCTTGGCGATCATCTGGTCCCAGGCCGGAGCCACCAGCGAGGTCGCCGTGTCGGGGCCGCGCTCCACCGCGGGCAGGCCGTAGAGCTGCTCCAAGGCGACGTGCACCACCGACCCCCGCAACTGGGCCGTCGACGGCGCCTCGGGCAACCGATCGATCGCACGGAACCGGTACAGCAGCGGGCACTGTTTGAAGTCGGCGGCTCGGGACGGCGACAACGCGGGCCTTGGGGCCGGCTCCGGCCGTTCCTCCGGCTGGTCGGTCATCGCCTCCGTCATGTGCGAAGCCTAGGACTGGACACCGACAGCCCCCAAGCACCGGCTTCGGCGAGTCGGCTGGCACGCTAGACGGGTGTCCGCAACCGGTCCGTTCACCGTCGGCGAGCGCGTACAGCTCACCGACGCGAAGGGCCGCCACTACACGATGTCGCTGACTCCGGGCAGCGAGTTTCACACCCATCGCGGCTCGATCGCCCACGACGCGGTGATCGGGCTGGAGCAGGGCAGCGTCGTCAAATCCAGCAACGGCGCGCTGTTTCTGGTGCTGCGCCCGCTGCTGGTCGACTACGTGATGTCGATGCCGCGCGGGCCGCAGGTGATCTACCCGAAGGACGCCGCTCAGATCGTGCACGAGGGCGACATCTTCCCTGGCGCACGGGTGCTGGAGGCCGGAGCCGGATCCGGTGCGCTGGCCCTGTCCCTGCTGCGGGCGGTCGGGCCGCGGGGGCAGGTGATCTCCTATGAGAAGCGCGCCGATCACGCCGAACACGCCCGTCGCAATGTCACCAATTTTTACGGTCAGGCGCCCGGCAACTGGCAGCTGACGATCGGCGACGTCGCCCACTCCGAATTGCCCGACGCCTCCTTCGACCGCGCCGTGCTGGACATGCTGGCGCCGTGGGAGGTGCTCGACTCGGTGTCGCGACTGGTGATCCCCGGCGGCGTGCTGGTGATCTACGTCGCTACCGTCACCCAGCTGTCTACGGCCGTGGAGGCGCTGCGGGCTCAGCAGCGATGGACGGAGCCGCGGGCGTGGGAGACGCTGCAGCGGGGCTGGAACGTGGTGGGTCTGGCCGTCCGGCCGCAGCATTCGATGCGCGGGCACACCGCGTTCCTGGTGACAGCGCGCCGGCTGGCACCCGGTGTCGTCGCGCCGGCGCCGTTGGGCCGCAAGCGCGAGGGACGCGACGGATGACGCTGTAGGTGAGCTGAGTCAGTCGTCGCTGCGCTGCAAACCCCGCCGGACCGACAGCAACTCGAACTCGGGATGCGCGGCCACCAGGCGTTCGGCGGCGTCCAGGACATCCACGGCATGGCTGCGGTCGCCGGACACCAGGGCCACCCCGATGCCGGCCCGTCGGTGCAGATCATGCGAGCCGGTTTCGGCGGCCGACACGCTGAACTTGCGCTGCAGCTCTGCGACGACGGGACGGATCACCGAGCGCTTCTGCTTGAGCGATCGCACATCGCCCAGCAGCACATCGAACTCGAGCCAGCCGATCCACATGCCGCGCGGTCAGCCGGTCGGCGAGGGCGAGGGCGAGGGAGAGGCAGAGGGAGAGGGAGAGGGAGAGGGAGTCGAGTTGTTCAGGGACAGCAACATTTCCGCGGTTTTCCGGGATAACTGCCAGCCGCCCTCGTAGGGCGTGAACTCCATCGGGAAGGTGAACACCCGGTTGTTCGGATGCGCGGTGTTGACGGTGATCGTTGCCGCCACATTGGACGGATTCTTGTCCGACCATGCGACGTCCCTTGCCGCGAACGTCATGGGCAGGTAGCCGCCGTCGCGCAATGCATTGGTGAACTTGTCCAGGGTCGCCGCACTGTCCTCCGTAGCGCCTTCGACCAGGCCCACTTTGCTGCTGCCCGGAACGTTCGGGTCGGCCAGCCTGGTCAGCACATCGACGAGAGCTTCGGGCGCGGGCAGGGGCGCGGTCTGGGGAGACGCGGCGGGGCTCAGCGTAGCCGGCGCAGGCGACGCGCCGGCCGGCGACGAGGCCTTGGACCCCCCGTGCGAACAACCCGAGAGGGCGATCGCCGCCACGATCGTGGCGGCGCCGAGGGCTGCGACGAAATGGCGGCGACGCATGCAGGCCGACGCGCTAACCAAGGGGTGCAAGCAAAGTCACATCGGCGCGGATAACGGTGGCCGATGCGCCTGTGGCGAGGGACTTTATCGTCACGGCTGTCCTTTCAATCGGCCAGATTCGTGGCTGAGATTACCAGCGTGACCTTATTTGTAACTTTTCCTGCGGGCGACAGGGGGTATTTGACTACACACATGAACCGGCGATGGCCGGTAGCGTTGAAGTAACCGCGGACCATTGCGGGGCGGGAAAGGAGCGCAACATGGGTGAATCAGAGCGTTCTGAAGCCTTCGGTGTCCACCGAAACGACCCCCTGTCCAGCGACGATGCTGCCGAATTGGAACAACTGCGGCGTGAGGCCGCGGCGCTGCGCGAACAACTGGAGCATGCGGGCGGCCCGCACAGCAGCGCCCGCTCGGCCCGTGATGTGCACCAACTCGAAGCCCGTATCGACTCACTCGCGTCCCGCAATTCCAAATTAATGGAAACTCTTAAAGAAGCCCGGCAACAACTGCTCGCACTGCGCGAAGAGGTTGACCGGCTGGGGCAGCCGCCCAGCGGCTATGGCGTGCTGCTGGCGACCCACGAAGACGACACGGTCGATGTCTTCACCTCGGGCCGCAAGATGCGCCTAACGTGCTCGCCCAATATCGAAGTCTCGGCGCTGCGGAAGGGCCAGACCGTTCGGCTCAACGAGGCGCTCACGGTCGTCGAAGCCGGCACGTTCGAATCGGTCGGCGAAATCTCCACCCTGCGCGAGATCCTGTCCGACGGTCACCGGGCGCTCGTCGTCGGCCACGCCGACGAGGAACGCATCGTGTGGCTGGCCGAGCCGTTGGTCGCCGAGGATTTGCCAGAGGGCCATCCCGACGCCCTCAACGACGACACCCGGCCCCGCAAGCTGCGGCCCGGCGACTCGTTGCTGGTCGACACCAAAGCCGGCTATGCCTTCGAGCGCATCCCTAAGGCCGAGGTCGAGGACTTGGTGCTCGAAGAGGTGCCCGACGTCAGCTATCAGGACATCGGTGGCCTGACCCGTCAGATCGAGCAGATCCGCGACGCCGTGGAGCTGCCGTTCCTGCACAAGGAGCTCTACCGCGAGTACGCGCTGCGCCCGCCCAAGGGTGTCCTGCTCTACGGCCCGCCGGGCTGCGGTAAGACGTTGATCGCCAAGGCGGTGGCCAACTCGCTGGCCAAGAAGATGGCCGAGGTCCGTGGCGACGACTCCCGCGAGGCGAAGTCGTACTTCCTCAACATCAAGGGCCCCGAGCTGCTGAACAAGTTCGTCGGCGAGACCGAGCGTCACATCCGGCTGATCTTTCAGCGAGCCCGCGAGAAGGCGTCGGAGGGCACTCCGGTGATCGTGTTTTTCGACGAGATGGATTCGATCTTCCGCACCCGCGGCACCGGGGTCTCCTCGGACGTCGAGACTACCGTGGTTCCGCAGCTACTCAGCGAGATCGACGGGGTGGAGGGGCTCGAGAACGTAATCGTGATCGGTGCCTCCAACCGTGAGGACATGATCGACCCCGCGATCCTGCGGCCGGGACGCCTGGACGTGAAGATCAAGATCGAGCGGCCGGATGCCGAAGCGGCGCAAGACATCTACTCCAAGTACCTGACCGAGGAACTGCCGGTGCACGCCGACGACCTCGCCGAGTTCGACGGCGATCGCTCGGCTTGCATCAAGGCGATGATCGAGAAGGTCGTCGACCGGATGTACGCCGAGATCGACGACAACCGGTTCCTGGAAGTCACCTACGCCAACGGCGATAAGGAAGTCATGTACTTCAAGGACTTCAACTCCGGGGCGATGATCCAGAACGTCGTCGACCGAGCCAAGAAAAACGCCATCAAGTCGGTGCTCGAGACCGGCCAACCGGGGCTGCGTATCCAGCATCTGCTCGACTCGATCGTCGACGAGTTCGCCGAGAACGAGGACCTGCCCAACACCACCAACCCCGATGACTGGGCCCGGATTTCGGGCAAGAAGGGTGAGCGGATCGTCTACATCCGCACCCTGGTCACCGGCAAGTCGTCGAGCGCGTCGCGGGCCATCGACACCGAATCCAACCTGGGTCAGTACCTGTAGTTCAGCCAGTCACGAGCGAATAACTGTTGGTCAGATCGTCCTGGGTGACCTGCGCGGCGCGCGAGGTGGTGTCCACCCGCAACTGTTCGGTCAGCACCCGCGTCTGGTATGTCCATCCCTCCGGCAGGTTCAGCCGGTCGGCCAGCTTGGGCAGATCGGCACGGGACAGGTTGGGATCCACGACCTGACTCCAGGTCTGCATCACCCAATGGTGCCCATGCGGGTCCTGTAGTTCGTAGACCTCTTCGCCCGCGTTGAAAACGAACACCGTGTGACGGCTCACCGAGTTGATGCTGTACGGCGCGGGATCCATCGATGACAGCAGGACCGTAGCCTGCAGGATCATCTCGATCCCACCGAAGTTCTTCGTTATCTGCGGACCGCGAGCTTCCTTTTCGATGGCGTTCATCAGCCAATAGCGTGGACCGTTGAGCAGCGCCGCGGCCGCACCGTGTTCGGTGGCGATGGCATGCGGGTCGAGTGCTGACCACAGTTCAGCTGGGCAGTCATTGAGCGGAAAGCTGTTGTAAACGTTGGCCTGCGGACCCGCCTCGCCGAGGGTCACCAGCAGCACCTCGCCATAACGCTTACCGGCTAAATTCGCCGTCGGTTCGCGCACTGAATCTCCGGTTTGCGGGCTGGACACCAGGGTGAAATTAATCACAGAGTCACGGGGCGTCAACCGCGGAACGCGGCTGGGCGGTTCCCCCAGCGCGGGCTGCTCGGACGGTTCGGAGTCGCCGCGCCTACGCTTTACGCATGCAACGGATTATCGGGACGGAGGTTGAGTACGGCATTTCGTCGCCGTCCGACCCGACCGCCAACCCGATCCTCACCTCGACGCAAGCGGTCCTCGCCTACGCGGCCGCCGCCGGCATCCAGCGCGCCAAACGCACCCGCTGGGACTACGAGGTGGAATCGCCGCTGCGCGACGCCCGTGGTTTCGACCTGAGCCGCTCGACCGGGCCCCCGCCGGTGGTCGACGCCGACGAGGTCGGTGCGGCCAACATGATCTTGACCAACGGGGCACGCCTCTACGTCGACCACGCGCACCCGGAATACTCCGCGCCCGAATGCACCGACCCTATGGACGCGGTGATCTGGGACAAGGCCGGCGAGCGGGTGATGGAGGCGGCCGCTCGGCACGTCGCCAGCGTGCCCGGCGCCGCGAAGCTGCAGCTGTACAAGAACAACGTCGACGGCAAAGGCGCCTCCTACGGGTCGCACGAGAACTACCTGATGTCGCGCCAGACACCGTTTTCGGCCATCATCGCGGGTCTGACACCGTTCCTGGTTTCCCGGCAGGTGGTGACCGGCTCCGGCCGCGTCGGCATCGGCCCCTCCGGTGACGAGCCCGGCTTTCAGCTCTCCCAGCGTTCGGACTACATCGAGGTCGAGGTAGGCCTGGAAACCACGCTGAAACGCGGCATCATCAACACCCGCGACGAACCGCACGCCGACGCCGACAGGTATCGCAGGTTGCACGTCATCATCGGCGATGCCAACCTCGCCGAAACGTCGACCTATCTGAAACTGGGCACCACGGCCTTGGTGCTCGACCTGATCGAAGAAGGCATCGACCTGACCGACCTGACGCTGGCCCGGCCGGTGCACGCGGTCCATGCGATCAGCCGGGACCCGTCGCTGCGGGCCACTGTGGCGCTGGTCGACGGTCGCGAACTCACCGGTCTTGCGCTGCAACGGGTTTATCTGGACCGGGTGGCCAAGCTGGTCGACAGTCGCGACCCGGACCCCCGCGCGGCCGACATCGTGGAGACCTGGGCACACGTGCTGGACCTGCTGGAGCGCGACCCGATGGACTGCGCCGAGTTGCTGGACTGGCCGGCAAAGCTGCGGCTGCTCGAAGGTTTCCGGCAGCGCGAGAACCTGAGCTGGTCGGCGCCTCGGCTGCACCTCGTGGACCTGCAGTATTCGGATGTGCGGCTGGACAAAGGCCTGTACAACCGGCTGGTCGCGCGCGGCTCGATGAAGCGTCTGGTCACCGAGCACCAGGTGCTCGAGGCGGTGGACAAACCGCCGACTGACACTCGCGCGTACTTCCGTGGCGAATGCCTGCGCCGCTTCGGCGCCGACATTGCCGCGGCCAGCTGGGATTCGGTGATCTTCGATCTGGGTGGCGACTCGCTGGTGCGCATCCCGACGCTGGAGCCGTTGCGCGGCAGCAAGGCGCACGTCGGCGCGTTGCTGGATTCGGTGGACAGCGCGGTGGAGTTGGTGGAACAACTCACCAGCTGAGGCTCGTTAGCCCGACGAAACGTCAGCCTTGACCGGTAGGGTAGACAAGACCAGCGGGCGCGGTGACGCTGGCCGATAACCAAGCAGGAGGCGGCGATGGCTCAGGAGCAGACCAAGCGTGGCGGTGGCGGCGACGAGGAGGACGACTTCGCCGGCACCACAGCCGCTGGCCAGGAGCGTCGCGAGAAGCTGACCGAGGAGACCGACGACCTGCTCGACGAGATCGACGACGTCCTCGAGGAGAACGCTGAGGACTTCGTCCGCGCGTACGTCCAAAAGGGCGGACAGTGAGCTGGCCGTTCTCTGACCGCCTGTCTCTCAACTCTTCCGCTGTAGATCTGTCCTCGTTCGCTGACTTTCTTCGTCGCCAGGCGCCGGAGCTATTACCGGCGAACTTGGGCGGCGGCTCCCAAGCGGGCGGGGCGGGTGCCCAGCTGCCGCACGGGACCACCATCGTCGCGCTGAAATTCCCCGGCGGCGTTCTCATCGCCGGAGACCGGCGTTCGACGCAGGGCAACATGATCGCCGGGCGTGATGTGCGCAAGGTGTACATCACCGACGACTACACCGCGACCGGTATAGCGGGCACCGCCGCGATCGCCGTCGAGTTCGCCCGCCTCTATGCGGTCGAACTCGAACACTACGAGAAGCTCGAAGGCGTGCCGCTCACCTTCGCCGGCAAGGTAAACAGGCTGGCGATCATGGTGCGGGGCAACCTGGCGGCCGCCATGCAGGGGCTGGTGGCGCTGCCGCTGCTGGCCGGCTACGACATCCACGCCGCCGACCCGGAGAGCGCGGGCCGCATCGTCTCGTTCGACGCCGCCGGCGGCTGGAACATCGAAGAAGAGGGCTATCAGTCGGTGGGGTCGGGCTCGATCTTCGCGAAGTCCTCGATCAAGAAGCTGTACGCACAGGTCACCGATGCCGATTCGGCGCTTCGGGTTGCCGTGGAGGCGCTCTACGACGCGGCCGACGACGATTCGGCTACCGGCGGACCCGATTTGGTCCGCGGCATCTACCCCACGGCGGTCACCATCGACGCCGACGGCGCCGTCGACGTTCCGGAGGGCCGCATCGCCGAGCTGGCTCGCGAGATCATCGAAAGCCGTTCACGTGCCGATACTTTCGGTCCCGATGGCGGTGAAAAGTGAGCTTTCCGTACTTCATCTCGCCTGAGCAGGCGATGCGTGAGCGCAGCGAGCTCGCGCGCAAGGGCATCGCGCGGGGCCGCAGCGTGGTGGCGCTGGCCTACTCGGATGGTGTGCTGTTCGTCGCCGAAAACCCGTCGCGCTCACTGCAAAAGATCAGCGAGCTCTACGACCGTGTGGGGTTTGCCGCCGCGGGCAAGTTCAACGAGTTCGACAACCTGCGTCGCGGCGGGATCCAGTTCGCTGACACCCGCGGCTACGCCTACGATCGCCGCGACGTCACCGGCCGGCAACTTGCCAACGTCTACGCCCAGACGCTGGGCAGCATCTTCACCGAACAGGCCAAGCCCTACGAGGTCGAGTTGTGCGTTGCCGAGGTGGCGCACTACGGCGAGACCAAACCGCCTGAGCTCTACCGCATCACCTACGACGGGTCGATCGCCGACGAGCCGCACTTCGTGGTCATGGGCGGCACCACCGAGCCGATCACCACCGCGCTCAAGGAGTCCTACGCCGAGAACGCCGACCTGCCCGACGCCCTGCGGATCGCGGTCGAGGCGCTGCGGGCGGGCAGCGCCGACGCGTCGGGCAACGACCAGCCCGCACTCGAGGTGGCCAGCCTCGAAGTGGCAATCCTGGATTCCAACAGGCCGCGCCGCGCGTTCCGGCGGATCGGCCGGTCCACGCTGGAGACGCTCCTGCAGGACACGGAGTCCGCGGATTCCTCCGGATCTGAGGACCCGGGATCAGACACCGAATCCGGGACTGAGACGCAAGAGTAGGCGCCACGGGCGCGGTTACCTCACGCTCACGGCGGGACAACCAGTACCCTCGATTACGTGCAGCGGCGAATCATGGGCATCGAGACCGAGTTCGGCGTGACCTGCACCTTCCACGGGCACCGGCGGCTGTCCCCGGACGAGGTGGCGCGCTACTTGTTCCGCCGCGTGGTGTCGTGGGGCCGCAGCTCCAATGTTTTCTTGCGTAACGGCGCGCGGCTGTATCTCGACGTCGGCAGCCATCCCGAGTACGCCACCGCCGAATGCGACAGTCTGGTGCAGCTGGTCACGCACGACCGGGCCGGTGAGTGGGTGCTCGAAGACCTGCTCGTCGACGCCGAGCAGCGTCTGACCGATGAGGGCATCGGCGGCGACATCTACCTGTTCAAGAACAACACCGATTCGGCGGGCAACTCGTATGGCTGTCACGAGAACTACCTGATCGTGCGCGCCGGCGAGTTCTCCCGTATCTCCGACGTGCTGTTGCCGTTCCTGGTCACCCGCCAGCTGATCTGCGGCGCCGGCAAGGTGCTGCAGACGCCCAAGGCGGCGACGTTCTGCCTATCGCAACGCGCCGAACACATTTGGGAGGGTGTCTCCTCGGCCACCACCCGTAGCCGGCCCATCATCAACACCCGCGACGAGCCGCACGCCGACGCCGAGAAGTACCGGCGACTGCACGTCATCGTCGGCGACTCCAACATGTGTGAGACCACCACCATGCTCAAGGTCGGCACCGCCGCGCTGGTGCTGGAGATGATCGAGGCGGGCGTACCGTTCCGCGACTTCTCACTGGACAACCCGATCCGTGCCATCCGCGAGGTCAGCCACGACATCACCGGGCGCCGGCCGGTGCGGCTCGCGGGCGGTCGTCAGGCCAGCGCGCTCGACATCCAGCGGGAGTACTACAGTCGTGCCGTCGAGCATCTGCAGATCCGGGAGCCCAACGCGCAGATCGAGCAGGTCGTCGACCTGTGGGGCCGCCAGCTCGATGCCGTCGAGAGCCAGGATTTCGCGAAGGTGGACACCGAGATCGACTGGGTGATCAAGCGCAAGCTGTTCCAGCGCTACCAGGACCGCTACAACATGGAGTTGTCCGACCCGAAGATTGCGCAGCTGGATTTGGCCTACCACGACATCAAGCGCGGACGCGGTGTGTTCGACCTGCTGCAGCGCAAGGGCCTGGCGACGCGTGTCACCACCGACGAGGAAATCGCGGAGGCCGTCGACCACCCGCCGCAGACCACCCGCGCCAGGCTGCGCGGCGAGTTCATCAGCGCTGCCCAGGCGGCGGGCCGTGACTTTACTGTCGACTGGGTACACCTCAAACTCAACGACCAGGCGCAGCGCACCGTGCTGTGCAAGGACCCCTTCCGGGCGGTCGACGAGCGGGTGAAACGGCTGATCGCGAGCATGTGAACCGCTCGATCTAGGCTGGAGCCAATGTCGATCTCGAAAGTCGAACGGCTGGTCAACCTTGTCATCGCCCTGCTGTCCACCCGGGGCTACATCACCGCCGAAAAGATCAGGTCCAGCGTGGCCGGTTATTCGGAGAGTCCCAGCGCCGAGGCGTTCTCGCGGATGTTCGAACGCGACAAGAACGAGTTGCGTGACCTCGGCATCCCGCTCGAAGTCGGCAGAGTGTCGAACCTCGACCCCACCGAGGGCTACCGGATCAATCGCGACGCCTACGAACTGCCGACGGTCGAGCTGACCTCCGACGAGGCGGCCGCCGTCGCGGTCGCCGCGCAATTGTGGGAGTCGCCCGAGTTGATCACCGCGACCCAGGGTGCCCTGCTCAAGCTGCGCGCCGCCGGTGTGGACGTCGATCCGGACGCCCCGGTGACCATCGCGTCGGCGGCCGGGGTGCCGGGCCTGCGCGGGTCGGAGGATGTGCTCGGACTCTTGTTGTCGGCCATCGCTTCCGGGCAGGCGGTGCGGTTCCCGCATCGCGCATCGCGCAGCGCGCCATACACCACCCGCACCGTCGAACCCTGGGGTGTGGTTACCGAGCGGGGCCGCTGGTATCTCGTCGGCCACGACCGCGACCGCGACGACACCCGTACCTTCCGGCTGTCGCGGATCGGTGCCGAGGTAACACCGATCGGGCCGCCCGGCGCCGTCACGGTGCCCGAAAACGTGGACCTGCGCGGGATCGTCGTCAGGACGGTCGGGGAGGCATCGACCGGCATTCAGGCCACGGTGTGGGTGGCCGACGGGCGTGTCACCGAGCTGCGGCGCGCCGGAAAGTCCCTCGGCCCGCGGGAATTGGCCGGGCGTGACGGCGAGGTGATCGAACTCGACATCGGATCCTCCGACCGGCTGGCGCGAGACATCACCGGCTACGGTGCCGACGCGATCGTGTTCGAGCCGCAGTCCCTGCGCGACGACGTGCTGGCCCGGCTCCGCGCTCAAGCAGGTCTGGCAGTCGGGGGAGAGCGGGGCAAATGACCTCCGTTTCCACCCGCCTGGTGCGGCTGCTCAACCTGGTGCCGTATTTCCAGGCCAATCCCCGGATTACCCGCGCCGAGGCCGCCGCCGAACTGGGTGTATCGGCCAAGCAGCTGGAGGCCGACCTCAACCAGCTGTGGATGTGTGGCCTACCCGGCTATTCCCCGGGTGATCTCATCGATTTCCAGTTCTCCGGCGACACCATCGAAGTGACGTTCTCCGCGGGTATCGACCGGCCGCTGAAGCTGTCATCGCCCGAGGCCACTGGCCTGCTGGTGGCGCTGCGGGCGTTGGCCGACGTGCCCGGTGTGGTCGATCCGGAGGCGGCACGCAGCGCAATCGCCAAGCTCGCGGCCGCGGCCGGCGCCGCCGGTCACGACAACACGGGGGGTGCCGTCGACGAGCCGGCTCCCATCGAGAGCCGCGCCGCGGCTGCGGTCCGCGCCGCCGTGCAGGACAAGCACGCGCTGAGCATCGACTACTACGCAGCCTCGCATGACACGCTGACCAGCCGCATCGTGGACCCCATCAGGGTGCTGCTGATCGGCGGTCACAGCTACCTGGAGGCCTGGTCTCGCGAGGCCGAAGGGGTTCGGCTGTTCCGTTTCGACCGGATCGTCGACGCCACCGAGTTGGACGAGCCGGCCGCCCCGCCCCAGCCCGCGCTGCAGGCACCCCCGGACACGTCGCTGTTCGACGGTGATCCGTCACTGCCGTCGGCGACACTGCGGGTGGCGCCCTCAGCAGCGTGGATGTTCGAGTACTACCCGTTGCGCGAGGTGCGCGAGTTGCCCGACGGATCGTGGGAAGCGGCCATGACGTACGCCTCCGACGAGTGGATGACGCGCCTGGTACTGGGCTTCGGGTCGGCGGTCCAGGTGCTGGCGCCGGAGCCGCTGGCGCAGCGCGTCCGGGAGGCCGCGACAGCGGCCCTCACCGCCTATCAGGACGCCGAACAAGTCCTGGAGCAGCCCTGAGCAGCCCTGACCTGGCCCGGCTCGTTCGCGGTGACCGCGCCGAGGCGCGGACGCACCGACACCCGGCTCTGCTGCGGTAGCATCGAGTGAACGTCTGGAGGTATCCACAGTGAACTTTCTTACCCCGGGGCACATGGCGATCCTCGCCCTCGTGGTGATCCTGTTGTTCGGTGCTAAGCGACTTCCCGATGCGGCGCGGTCCCTGGGCAAGTCGTTGCGAATCTTCAAGTCCGAGGTCCGTGAGCTGCAGAGCGAGAACAAGGCTGAAGCACCCAATACCGGGGCGCCCCCCACGCCTGTGCAGTCGCAACGCGTCGACCCGCCGGCACCCCCAGAGCAGGATCACACCGAGGCACGGCCGGCGTAGCCCGGCATCGCCGTCGCGGTGCCTAAGCGCCACTGACCGAGCGTCGTGAAAATATTCAAGACCTCCGCGCGCACCGCGGGCTTATTGAAGCGGCTCAACCCACGCCACCGCCGCAGCCGCACCAACCCCGACGCGACGATGTCGCTCGTCGACCACCTCACCGAGCTGCGCACCCGGCTGCTGATCTCGCTGGCCGCCATCCTGCTCACCACAATCGTCGGGTTCGTCTGGTACTCGCATTCGATCTTCGGGCTGGAGAGCCTCGGCGAGTGGTTGCGGCATCCGTACTGTGCCCTGCCGCAGTCGGCGCGCGCGGAGATCAGCGCCGACGGTAAATGCCGATTGCTGGCCACGGCGCCGTTCGACCAATTCATGCTGCGGCTCAAGGTCGGCATGGCAGCTGGGATCGTGCTGGCCTGCCCGGTGTGGTTCTACCAGCTGTGGGCGTTCATCACTCCCGGGCTCTACAAGAAGGAGCGCCGGTTCGCGGTGGCGTTCGTGATCCCGGCGGCGGTGCTGTTCGTCGGCGGTGCCGTGCTGGCGTACCTGGTGCTGTCCAAGGCGCTGGGCTTCCTGCTGACTGTGGGCAGCGACGTGCAGGTGACCGCGCTCTCCGGCGACCGTTATTTCGGGTTCCTGATCAACTTGCTGGTGGTGTTCGGCGTCAGCTTCGAATTTCCGTTGCTGATCGTCATGCTCAACATGGTCGGCCTTTTGCCCTATGAGCGGCTCAAGTCGTGGCGCCGTGGCCTGATCTTTGCGATGTTCGTGTTCGCCGCGGTATTCACGCCGGGGTCCGATCCCTTTTCCATGACGGCGCTGGGCATGGCGTTAACGGTGCTGCTCGAGTTGGCCATTCAGATCTCCCGGCTGCACGACAAGCGAAAAGCCAAGCGCGTCAACGAGATCCCCGAGGATGAAGCCGCGCTTATCGACCCGCCGGAGCCAATAGCCTCGCGGATAGACGAGCCGTCGGTGATCGGCGGACCTCATGACGACGTCACGTAGCGTCTCTTGGCGTGAGTGTGCGTGGTTGTACCGCGACACGCCGATTTGGACGTACTTTTGCGCACCCTCGCGCTACGCGGTGCAGGCAGCGGCGTGACTGAGCTGACGGAGCTGACCGAGCTCGCCCGGTTCAGCGCCGAGCTGCAGTTTTCGCTCGACGACTTTCAGCAGCGGGCCTGCGCGGCGCTGGAGCGCGGTCACGGCGTGCTGGTGTGCGCGCCCACCGGCGCCGGCAAGACAGTCGTCGGCGAATTCGCGGTGCACTTGGCGCTGGCGTCCGGCGGCAAGTGCTTCTACACCACGCCGCTCAAGGCGCTGAGCAACCAGAAGCACACCGACCTGACCGCGCGCTACGGCCGCGACCTGATCGGACTGCTCACCGGCGACATGTCGGTCAACGGCGACGCACCCGTGGTGGTGATGACAACCGAAGTGCTGCGCAACATGCTCTACGCCGATTCTCCTGCGCTACAAGGACTTTCCTATGTGGTGATGGACGAGGTGCATTTCCTCGCCGACCGGATGCGGGGTCCGGTCTGGGAGGAAGTCATCCTGCACCTGCCCGACGAGGTGCGGGTGGTCAGCCTGTCGGCGACGGTGAGCAACGCCGAAGAGTTCGGCGGCTGGATCCAGACCGTGCGCGGCGACACGACGGTGGTGGTCGACGAGCATCGGCCGGTGCCCCTGTGGCAACACGTCATGGTCGGCAAGCGTCTGTTCGACCTGTTCGACTACGACAGCAAAGCCGACAAGTCCCGCGTGGACCCAGAACTGCTGCGCCACATCGCGCATCGCCGTGAGGCCGATCGGCTGACCGACTGGCAGCCGCGCCGCAGTTCCGGCAGAGGTGGTCCGGGTCGGCCGCGTTTCTACCGGCCACCGGCGCGGCCGGATGTGATCGCAGTCCTGGACTCCGCGGCGCTGTTGCCGGCGATCACGTTCGTGTTCTCCCGGGCCGGCTGCGACGCGGCGGTCGGCCAGTGCCTGCGATCGCCGCTGCGGCTCACCACCGAAGCGGAGCGCGCCCAGATTGCCGAGGTGATCGAGCACCGTTGCGGCGACCTCGCGGACTCCGACCTGGCGGTGCTCGGCTATTACGAGTGGCGGGAAGGGCTGCTGCGCGGTTTGGCTGCCCACCATGCCGGGATGCTGCCGGTGTTCCGGCACACGGTCGAGGAGTTGTTCACCGCGGGCCTGGTCAAGGCGGTGTTCGCCACCGAAACCCTGGCGCTGGGGATCAATATGCCCGCCCGCACGGTGGTGCTAGAGCGGCTGGTGAAGTTCAACGGCGAGCAACACATGCCGCTGACACCGGGGGAGTACACCCAGTTGACCGGCCGCGCCGGCCGGCGCGGTATCGACGTCGAGGGCCATGCGGTGGTGATCTGGAATCCCAACGACGAGAACAGCGAACCGGCGCAGGTGGCCGGGTTGGCCTCCACCCGTACGTTTCCGCTGCGCAGCTCGTTCGCGCCGTCGTACAACATGACGATCAACCTGGTCAATCAGATGGGCCCGCAGCAGGCGCACCGGTTGCTGGAACAGTCGTTCGCCCAGTATCAGGCGGACCGATCCGTCGTCGGACTTGTCCGTGGCATCGAACGCGGCAACCGGATGCTGAGCGAAATCGCGGCGGAGCTGGGTGGAGCGGACGCACCGATCCTCGACTACGCGCGGCTGCGCGCCAGGGTGTCGGAGCTGGAACGGACGCAGGCCCGCGCGTCGCGGCTGCAACGACGGCAGGCTGCCAACGATGCACTGGTCGCCCTGCGCCGGGGAGACATCATCACCATCACCCACGGTCGGCGCGGGGGGCTGGCGGTGGTGCTGGAGTCCGCCCGCGACAGCTCCGATCCGAGACCGTTGGTGCTGACCGAAAACCGCTGGGCGGGCCGCATTTCGTCGGCGGACTATTCGGGAACGTCGGCCCCGGTCGGCTCGATGACTCTGCCGAAGCGAGTCGAACACCGACAGCCGCGGGTCCGGCGGGATCTGGCTTCGGCGCTGCGGTCGGCTGCCGCCGGACTGCCGGTACCGCCACGGCGACGAGGCGGCCGCGGCGACAACGAACAGACCGGCGAGTTCCACGATCCGGAGCTGGCGTCGTTGCGGGCGGAATTGCGCCGTCACCCCGCCCATACGGCCGGCGAAGAGCAGATCCGGCAGGCCGAACGTTATCTGCGCATCGAAGGTGACAATGCGCAGCTGCAGCGAAAGGTGACCGCCGCGACCAACTCGTTGGCCAAGACGTTCGACCGGATCGTCGGGCTGCTCACCGAGCGCGGGTTCATCCAGGGATTGGCCACTGACCCCAGAGTCACCGACGACGGCCGGTTATTGGCCCGGATCTACAGCGAGAGCGACCTGCTGGTGGCCGAATGTCTGCGCACCGGCGCCTGGGCCCGGTTGAAACCCGCCGAACTCGCCGCGGTGGTCTCGGCGGTGCTCTACGAGACTCGCGGCGGTGACGGCCCGGGCGCCCCATATGCCGCCGAGGCGCCCACCCAACCATTGCGTCAGGCGCTGCATCAGACATCGCGGCTGTCCACTACGCTGCGCGCCGATGAGCAACGTCACCGCATTGCGGCGAGTCGTGAACCCGACGACGGCTTCGTCCGGGTCATCTACCGATGGGCGCGGACCGGAGACCTCACCGCGGCGCTGGGTGCCGCCGAACCGTCGTTGTCAGCGGGGGACTTCGTGCGCTGGTGCCGTCAGGTTCTCGACCTGCTGGACCAGGTTCGCAACGCCGCGCCGGAGGCTGCGCTGCGGGCTGCGGCCAAGCACGCGATCATTGATGTTCGGCGCGGCGTCGTCGCAGTTGACGCCGGGTAGGCTTAGCCGGAGCTACGGTTACATCTCGTGATAGGGACTGAGGAGAAACGATGAGCGGACCACACGGATCAGACCCGTACCAGCCGTGGCAACAGCCCGGCCAGCCATCTCCCGACCAGGCGACCCAGATGGGACCCGTGCCCGGTTCGGGGTGGCAGCAGCCATCGCAGAGCCAGGACGCGACGTGGCACGCCCCGGCGTACACGCCGTCGGAGTATCCGCAATACCAGCCTCCGGCCACGCCCGGCTATGGGCAGTCTTCGGACGCGACACAGTACGGGCAGCCCACGCAATACGGGCAACCCACGCAGTACGGCCAGCCCACCCAGTACGGCCAGCCGGCCCAATACGGTCAACCGGGGCAATACGGCCAACCGGGTCAGCCTGACCAATATGGTCAGCCCGGCCAGTACGCGCCTTATGGCCAGCAACCGCCCACGAAGCGTTCGGCCGGAATGATCTGGGGCATCGTCGGCGGGGTCGCCGCGCTGCTCGTCGCGGTCATTCTGGTCCTCGGTTTCGTAGTGCCCGGGTTCTTCGTCACCACCAAGCTCGACGTGAACAAGGCTCAGGCCGGCGTGCAGCAGATTCTCACCGACGAGACCAACGGCTACGGCGCCAAGAACGTCAAAGACGTCAAGTGCAACGGCGGCAGTAACCCCACCGTCAAGAAGGGCGGCAGCTTCGACTGCAACGTCACCATTGACGGCGCGTCGCGACACGTCACGGTGACCTTCCAGGACGACAAGGGCACCTACGAGGTCGGTCGGCCGACGCAGTAACCGTCGTTAGGCGGGCAACGCGTCGAGCGCTTTCTGGAGGCGTCTGATCGACGACCCGACGCCCAGCTCGGTAGCCAACTGGGCGGTGCGTGCCGGGTCGACGGCAACCAGTGGCAGCGCGTCTTTGGGCGTCGAAAGCGTGACCGGCGCGTCGGTGGCTACCCGCACCACCGAACCCGCGGCCTCGATGTAATCGGTCGCGCCCAGCAGTTTGGCTCGCAGGCCCTTGGCCATCTTTGATTTCGGGTCTTGGGCGGCGGCCAGGATCTTCTCCAGGGAGCCGTGCTGAGCGAGCAGCATCGCCGCCGTCTTCTCGCCGACGCCCGGCACACCCGGCAGGCCGTCGGAGGGGTCGCCCCGCAGCAGCGCGAGCTCGGCGTAGGCCGGTCCGGCGCGATCCACCGGCACCCCATACTGTTCGGCCACCTCGGCAGGCCCGAACAACGTGGCTTTGGTCAGCCCGCGGCCCAGGTAGAGCACCCGGACCGAGACAGGATCATCGGCGACCACCTGCAGCAGGTCGCGGTCTCCGCTGACGACGACGACGGGGTCGGTCTTTTCCTGCGCCGCCAATGTGCCCAGCACGTCGTCGGCTTCGAAACCCGGTGCGCCCGCCGTCGGGATCCCGAACGCGTCGAGCAACTCCATGATCATGTCGACCTGGGGTGACAGGTCGTCGGGCACTTCCTCGACGTCGGGCTGACCGGCGGGCTCTTCTTCGGCGACGCGGTGCGCCTTGTAGGAGGGGATCAGGTCGACCCGGAACTGGGGGCGCCAGTCCAGGTCCAGGCACACCGCCAGTCGGCTGGGCTTTTGCTGGGTGATCACCACGGCCATCGAGTCGATGAAGCCGCGGACGGCGTTGACCGGTCGGCCGTCGGGCGCGGTGATCGATGACGGTACCCCGAAGTACGAGCGGAACCACATGCTGGCGCCGTCGAGCAGGAGTAGTCGTTCGGGCATGCGGGCTATCCTGCCAGCCATGGATTCTTGCCGATCTGATGCCTCAGTCGCCTTTCGGGCTCCCGTGTATGCCCAGCGCCTGGCCGCCGCGGCTATTGCGACCGCCGAGGCGGGGCTGGACGGTCTGGTGATCACCCCGGGCTACGACCTGCGCTACCTCGTCGGTTCGCGTGCGCAGACGTTCGAGCGACTCACCGCGTTGGTGCTGCCGGCTTCCGGCGAGCCGACGATCGTGGTGCCGCGGCTGGAGCTGGCCTCGCTCAAGGCGTCCCCGATCGCGGAACTGGGCCTGGCGGTGCGGGATTGGGTCGACGGCGACGATCCGTACCAGCTGGTGGGCGCCGCATTGGGTGGTGGTCCGGTCGCGACCGCCGTCACCGACTCCATGCCGGCACTGCACCTGGTGCCGCTGACCGCCGTGCTGGGCGTACCGCCTGTGCTTGCCACCGACATGCTGCGCACGCTGCGAATGGTCAAGGAGGCGGGCGAAATAGACGCACTACGCAAGGCCGGTGCGGCCATCGACCGAGTCCACGCGCGGGTGCCGGAGATGCTTCGGCCGGGCCGAACGGAGGCCGAGGTCGCCGCCGATATCGCCGAAGCGATTGTCGCCGAGGGCCATTCGGAGGTGGCGTTCGTCATCGTCGGCTCCGGCCCGCACGGAGCTGACCCGCATCACGGCTATTCGGATCGCGAACTGCAGGTCGGTGACGTCGTCGTCGTCGACATCGGCGGCGTGTACGAGCCCGGCTACCACTCCGACTCGACCCGCACCTACAGCATCGGTGAGCCCGATCAGGATGTGGCACAGCAATATTCGCTACTGCAGCGGGCCCAGCGTGCGGCTGTTGCCGCAGTCCGTCCGGGCATGACCGCCGAACAGGTCGACGCCGCCGCCCGCGACGTGCTGGCCGAGGCCGGATTGGCGGAGTATTTCGTGCACCGCACCGGACACGGTATCGGGCTCTCGGTGCATGAGGAGCCCTACATCGTCGCCGGCAACGATTTGCCGCTGACCGAGGGCATGGCGTTCTCCGTCGAGCCGGGCATCTACTTCCCGGGCCGGTGGGGTGCGCGGATCGAGGACATCGTCATCGTTACCCCGGACGGGGCCCTGTCTGTCAATAACCGGCCGCACGAGCTAATTGTCATACCCGCCAAGTAGATTGGCGCGCTGTCGACGTCAAGCCGACTGTGGCGTTGTGGCCGTGCAGGCCTTGAACCAGGCGAAGTGATAGTTGGCGGCGGTTTTGTCGCCGGCGACCAGCGCGTCGATGGCTGCCAGCAGTTGCCAATTGCCGACGTCGTTGGCCGCTACGTGGTCGGGATACGAGTCGAGGACGCGGGTGCTGATCGCGGCCAGGTGCTGGTGCAGGAGCTCGACCTCCGAATCGAGTACGCCACTGCCAGTCGATGCCGCTTTGGCCAGCGTGTGAGCGAGGCGCGGCAGGCCGTCGCGCCACTGGGTCGCGTGACTGAGCTCAGGGCCGAGTTCGTCGATGTCGGGTGCTCGCCGAGGCCGGGGCGATGTGCGAATCGGCTCGTCTTCGTCGGGAAGGTGATTAGTTGGGGTGTAGCCCGCGGCGACGCTGACTTCGCCGAGCATGGCTTCCAGGTCGCCGCGGCGCCGTGCCGGAGGCAGGAGCGTCACTGCCGCGGGGAGATCGATGTCCGGCGGAATCCAGCCGCTGGCCAGATCGGTTGCCAGCACCGTAGTGTCGTCGGTGCGGTCTCCGGCCGCCCAGGCCAGACGCGGTTGCTGGCGGGCAACGGCCGAGACTAGGCGCTGCAAGCGGGTACGGGCCGTGGCATCGGCTGACCTGGCACCCGCAACCGCACCAGTGGCGGTGGCGACGGCAGCTTGGGTCGCCACATTCGATGCCGCCGGTGGCGTTGCCTGCGGGGAGGATTGACGCACGACCGCGGGCTGACCTGTGTTTCCCTGCCCGGCCGACGGGTGCACCGGCGCCGAGGCCGGTGCCGCCGAGGGAGCGGGTGGGGTGACAGGGGCAGGCGGTGGTGCGGCCGTTTGCATTGTGGGCCGCACGTCGGACGCGTATGCGGGCAGCGGACCCGCAGGTGCTGGGGGTGTCGCTACCGCTGGCGTGGCTGGTCCCGTCACGACCGGCGGCAGCGGCTCCGGGGCAACAGCGTGCGCGACCGGTGGTGGCGCGTCGAACGCCTGGGCATGCACGCCGGCTATTCCTGCCGAGGGCGTTGTGGGTGGTGGGGATTGGGGGACTGGCGCCACGGTGTGCGACACCGGCGCCGGCGGCATGGCCTCCGCCGCTGCTGAAAATGGCGCGCCCGCCTGCATTCCCTTGTCGAAGCTTTGGAATAGGTGTGCTGGGGCAAGGGGCTCGGGCGGGGTCGGGGGTGCGAGTGGTGCGCTGGGCACTGCCGACGTAGGCGCAGCCGGTATCGACGCAGTCGGGGTCGCCGAAGCTAGCGGTGTCGGTGCAGGAATCGCGGGATTGCCCGCCCGTGCTGGTCCCTGCAGTGGCATGGTGCCGACGGGTTTGATACCCGGAGGGATTGCACCTTGTTGCGCGTATGCGGGTGGTGTCAATGGCGGCTGCGTTGGAAGCTGAGCATATCGAGAACCGGCGTCAAAATTTTGCGGGATTGCGCCTTGGTGTCCGAACGCCGACGGTGACGCTGACGACGGCGCACCAACTTCGCCGACAAAGCCGCTGGCATTTGGGTTCTGCGGAATCGCACCTTGTTGTGTTAGGGCAGGTGGCTGGCCGCTGCTATTGAGCGATCGCCTTGCATGAGCCTCCACCTCGGCCCGGTCGTTAGGCTCTCGAAATATTTGTGTGACGTCGACGCCGTGCGCTTGAGCAAATTGGTGTGCGGACTCTCCGATTCCCTCTTCGTCGAGAATTCGCTGAGTTGCGGCGAGCACGTTGGCGCCATATTTGGCTGCCGTCATATTGGCCATCGCTCGATACTGATGAATCAGGGCCACGATCTGTGCCATCTTGGCTTGCGCGGGCTCCTTCGAATCTTGTATCTGTTTGAGCTGGTTATTGCCTTCATCAGCGATAGCCTCTAGATCGTGTCGCAGGCTTAGCATGCTGTCGTAAGCGGTTACATACGCGTTTTCCTTGGCGGCACTCTTTTCAGAGACTCGTCGAGCATGCTCCTCGCCTCGTTGGAAGGTGTTGCGGAGATCATCGACCGTTTGACCCCTCTGATCGGCGAGACGGCCGGTTCGAGCACTCCGTAGCATCTCCGCAAACTCACTGAATCCAGTTGCTAACCTTCCGCGATTCGACTTGCCATGCTCAAGCGCACTCATATCAAGGCTGCCAGGCCATTGATCACCGACAAGAAGTGGTGACCACTCTCCTGGTGGAAAATCGGTCATTTGCACCGCCTTTGGACTGCTCTACCAGCATCATCGCCTGCTCGGAGCAACAGGTCTAAATTCGGGTCGGAAAAAGCAGCGCCGTCCAGATAATTGACTGCCAGCGCTTGATACACGTCGGCTAGCTCACCAACCACCAGTGCGAGGTCGTGCGAAGTGGCTGGCTCAGCCGCCAGCTTAGTGATGAGGTATTGGGGGCCCCCTCCGAGTATGTGCCGAGTGGTCGTCGCCGTTGCGGACGCGGGTCGCTGCCATATCGCCTGCTTTGCACACCAGCTAATAAACACTGCATACCTTCCACTTGGCGTTGTCGACCGGTTGGCCGCGCGTGCGCGACAGCCGGGTTTTCTGTCTCTCAACGGTCGAATGGCGTTCTCGTGCCCATAGATAACGACTTTATTGGACAGGAGACAATCCAATCACTTACAAATCTCGTATAGCATCGCATTAGGCTCGTCTCCGGCGTGAAGCGATGAATCGATTTCAGCTTGCGGCGCCTCGGCCATATATTTGATTGCAAGTTGCTGATACGAACTTGCGAGACTGCGAACCGCCGCTGCGAGACTGGGCGGAGTCGCCGGTTCGTTCGCCAGGGTGCTCAACAGATATTCGCCGCCGTCATAAAGGGCGATTCTGGCGTTGGCAGCTAATCCGAGGGTGGCAGTCGGGTCGCTGCCACCGCTCCGACCCGTGTTAATGAGTACGGCCTTGTGCACCTCTTGGTATGAGGCACACACCTTCGTCTTTGCATCGGCAATTTGTTGGTCGGTGTAGTTAGCGATGGGCGCGGCGCCAGGCGTCTTGTTACTGGGTAGGGGACGAAACCAAGCAGCAATTGCGATACCGGTCGCGACGAACGCCACCAGTAGCGAAACGAAAGCCAGCCAACGCAGTCGTCGTCCCGCTTGATGGGACATCCCCATCGGCCAAGGAGGTGGCACGGGCGGTGCTGGGGGAATACTTGACACGTCGTGGATCGTAGCGGGCAGTGGCAGCCGCGGTAGTCACTCGTGGACAGTGCGTCGTCGGAGCGTTTGCTGAGTCGCATGATCGTCGACTGCGACCGTAGTACGCACACTCGGACGGTGTGCTGAAAGATTTTGACAAGAGCCAGTTTTGCCAACCAACGGGCCGACTCGGTTCGTCGCTGTCATGAACGACACTCCGCTAACGCCCTGAGCCAGCGTCGTCGTCGCGCTTATGCTCCGGCAGCAGGATGCGTCGAGTCGCGACGGGCTTGCCGTCAACTCGTTTGATCACCTCGGGCGTTGGCGGAGGCGTGGTGATACGTCCCTGCACCGGAGCGCCGTTTTTGACCGACGGGACAACGACGCGCTTGGTGTCGGCCTTCGCATCATTGCCGGCCCCGGCTCCGTGCATCGCGCCCGGCGGCATGATCGGCATCGCGCCCATCCCGGCCTGTGGCGCAGTCGGAGATTGAGCAGCGGGCACCGGCGCTGGCGACGTGGTGCGCGACGAAGTGGGCACAGTACCGGCCGACGGCCCCGGCAGCGGCGTCAACATCGCGGTCGGCGTAGTGGGTCCCAAACCGCCACCGCCACCGCCGCCAACATCACCGGCGCCGAATTCCTTACCACCACCGCCGGCATCGAGAAGCTCAGCGGGAATGGCCTCGCTCCCGGTCGCAGCTCCTCCGACGCCATGCTGCATTGCACCCATGCCCATTTGCATCGCCTGCTGACCCGCCTGCGCAAGCTGCTGCGGGATCTGGCTCAGCGGTTGCAGCGCACCACCGAGGGCACCCGCTATTCCGCCGGCGATACCGGAAGCCATTTGTGGTAGCTGCTGCAGCATCTGGGACATCTCGCTTTGACCACCGACGCCGGCCAGCCGGCCGGATGACAGCTCCTCGTTGGCGGGGAATTTGCCCAGCGCGTCGGCAGTCTTGGCCTCGCGTTCGTCATGTCCGGTGAGAGCCGCGAGATTGTCGCCGGGATCACCGCCATTAGCGGCGATACCGAGGACCCTCAGCAACTGGCTGATGGCCGACTGCCCCGTTGCCAGCTGATCGGGTGTGATCACCGGCGGCGGCGGCATCCCACTGAGCCGCGCGAGCTGGTCCAAAACTATTCTGAGCCGCTCTTCGTCGCCTCCGCTCATTCCGTCCTCTCGACGCCCTGCGCCTGCCTGACACGCACTGGCTGATGCTAGCGCCGGTCGACGTTCACGGTTATTCAGCCTTGCAACGGCGTCAGGGAAGGGGAATGCGGATGGGAATGGGAAGTGGGATGGGCAGGGGAGGAAGCCCCGGAATGATGCCGGGAGCAGGGATGACGGGGCTCTTCAGAGCAGGCCACTGGTCACCGAACCCCGACAAGACTCCTTGATCGCCGATCTTCTTGTGCCATTCGAGCCCTGACATTGGCCCAAATTGCCCGTCCACAAAGCGGGGCCAGGACTGGACGAGCGGCGTCGTCTCTCCGGCTCGGTCACTGTAGATCTCGACCGCTGGGAAATTCGTCACGATGCCACCAGCGCGTGGACCCGACTCGGTCGGCTGGATAGCAATGGTGCCGTTCACATCGAACGTGCTGGTCTTCGCGATATCTTCGCCGCCCGGAGAGAACGGGTCGGCGGCGCTGTATTTGACTAAAACAGAGCCATCGCCTTTCTGGATGGCTGAGACGGACGGAGTTCCTGCGCGGAGCTGACCGGTCTTCGCATCGACCGAGGGGTTCTGCCGGGTCACGATGATGCCGTTCTCGTAGTCGACAGTTATTGCGACTCTTGATGACTCGGGGCTGGCAGTGGGAGAGAAGCCTCGGTTGTCACCAAGATTGTCGTGGTAGGGCGGCCACTCCAATTGCGGATTCACTACGGATTGCCCGGGGATGAAGAGGTTCGTGCGAACGACGCCCTGACCAGGCACTGGTGTGATGCGTTCGACGACGATATTCGGTGGCACACCGGCGTTCTTCGGGTCATAGCTGTGTCGATCGAGGGCCGCAGCGGTTTCCCAGTCGGCCATCGAGCTCGGTGGACGGCCGAAAACCTCTGTGAAAGCGTCGATCTGGTTCTGCCGTCGATTGCCTTCGGGTTCGGCCATGGTTGGGGTACCCGGAACGTCCGCCGTTTCGATGATCGCTGGGTCGTATCCATCTGTGCGGAGGGTCGTCAGTGATGACTGCAGGGTGTCCGAGTATTTCGTGCGGATTGCTTCCAGTTGGCCGACAGCATGATTGGTGTCACGAATGGCCTCCTGTTCATAGGCGGAATACCGTGCGTCAAGCTCGGACACCTCAGCCGCGGTGAGCGCGGTGCTCTGCTCGAGATTCAGCACCTGCCCGAGCAGATCGTCGATGTTCCGCAGCCGACTTTCCAGAGTCGCCATCTGCCGAGCTGCGGATCGCTGCGCCTCGGCCAGGGCGGCGGCGATGTTCTCCAAATCGATTCCGATCTGAGGCAGTTGCGTCGCTTGCAGGTGCAGCGATTGCTTGGCGCGCTCTACCTCGGCAGCATCGTTGATCGGGTGATCGCCATTCTGGTGATTCCACGCCGCCTCAAAGTGGCGAAGTGCTTCGCCGAATATGCTTTTGGCCTCGTCGCTGGACTGTCCCGCATTGAAAAGGGCTTTCGCCAGACCGGAAATCTGCGCCGGACGGCCACTTCGGAGGCTACCGTTGATCGCCCAAGGATCACCGCGGGCCGCGGCTATCAGGTGCGGGATGCTTATGTGTTGGAAGAATTGCATTGTGCCGCATGTAGTTTCGTGGCAATGAGCTCGTCCATCTCGGTGAAATCGGCAGCGGCAAGACGAGCCTTGTTACCGAGCGCGGTGAGCATATGGTGATGCGCCTGAAAAGTCTTGACCTGTTGGGAGTGTGCCGCACTGATCGCCTCGTGATATGTGTCGGCGGCGGCGAAGTCGCCAAACATCCCCGATGACAGCGGCGCTCGCGACAGCTGATCGGCCCCATCTTGCGCATATCCACCTGCGCGGTCGGTCTGGTTGGCTCCCGAGTGCAGCAATCCGGTATCGACGAACACCACTACCCTTCCTCAGCTCTCGACGTTTCGATTTGCCACGGCGACAAGCGATCTAGTCGCTATGCCGTGCCGGTGAGGCTAGAGACAGGTGCTATGCAGGTCAATTCAGTGGCCGGTCAAGCGGCGCTGTGGATGACTGAGTTGTGCTTGCAGTTGATTTGCGGCTAGGGCGCGGCCCTACTCGACGTGACCCCGATCAAGCAGATCCGACGACCCCAGCACCCGCTCTACGTAGACCTCGATGACCACCCGTCGCGGATTGGCCCTCGGCGTGCGATAGCGCTGGGCGTAGCGCAGCTCGGCGTCGCGGACGGCGTCGACCTCACCGTTCACCTTGGCTCGGCCCTCCAGCGACAGCCACCGGGCGCCGTCGACCTGGCTGAGCACGGCCAGCCCGCCGCGGTCCGCATTGACCGCCTTCTGAGACCCGCCGGTGGTGATGACCCGGGCGATGTGGGTCTTGGGGTCGAAGGTGAAACCCACCGCCACCACGTGCGGCGAATTGTCAGCACGCAACGTCGTCAGCATCGCCAGATGGCGCTCGGAGAGGAAAGCCAGCGCGTCGTCGGTGAGCCGGGTAGTGGTATTCGCCATCGCCACCCACGCTAGCGCAGGTGATAATCGCAGCCGTGGACGACACGGGGGCAGGTCCGGTAGTAATTTTCGGCGGCCGCAGCGAGATCGGCATCGAACTCGCACGTCGCCTGGCCCCCGGCGCCGCAGTGGTGCTGGCCGCCCGGAAGGCCGATCAGCTGGAGGACCAGATCGCCGCACTTCACGAAGCTGGGGCAACCGAGGTGCACACAGCGGAGTTCGACGCCGACGACCTGGCTTCACACGGTCCGCTGGTCGCATCGATCATCGCCGACCACGGCCCCATCGGCACCGCGGTGCTGGCCTTCGGGATCCTCGGCGACCAGGCCCGCGCCGAGACCGACGCCGGCCACGCCGTGGCCATCGTTCACACCGACTACGTCGCTCAGGTCAGCCTGCTTACCCGCCTGACCGCGGAAATGCGCGCCGCCGGCCGTGGACGGATGGTGGTGTTCTCCTCGATCGCCGGTGCACGGGTGCGACGCGCCAACTACGTATACGGATCGGCCAAGGCCGGGCTGGACGGCTTCGCCAGCGGATTGGCCGACGCGCTGCACGGAACCGGGGTGCAGTTGCTGCTCGCCCGGCCCGGATTCGTTATCGGACGTATGACGGAGGGTATGACACCCGCGCCACTCTCCCGCACGCCAGAACAGGTCGCAAAAGCGACCGCGCGTGCGCTCGCCAAAGGACGGCGCATGGTGTGGATTCCGTGGGCGTTGGGACCCGCATCCGCAGCAATGCGGCTGCTGCCGCAGTTCGTCTGGCGCAGGATGCCGCGATGATCCGCGCCGGCGACGATGCAGAGCGTAGCGATGAGAAGGAGCGGCGCCAATGATCGTCGTGGTCGGTATCGGCGCCGACGGCATGGCGGGTCTGTCGGAGACATCGAGATCCGAATTGCGAAGGGCCACCGTCGTTTACGGATCGAAGAGACAACTCGAGCTGCTCGACGGCACGGTAAGCGCGATCCGGCGCGAGTGGCCGTCGCCGATGCTGCCTGCGTTGCAGGCACTCCCGGCAAACGATGACCTGCATGTCGTAGCCAGTGGTGACCCGTTGCTGCACGGCATCGGCGGCACACTGATCCGTTTGTTCGGTACGGAGAAAGTAAGGGTGCTGCCGCATGTTTCATCGGTGACGCTGGCGTGCGCCCGAATGGGCTGGAACGTTCACGACACCGAGGTGATCAGCCTGGTCACCGCGCCACCGCACACCGCGGTACGCCGTGGCGGCCAGGCGATCGTGCTGTCGAGCGACGGGACTACGCCGAAGGCGCTGGCGTTGCTGCTCAACGCCCACGGTCGCGGCGACTCCGAGCTCAGCGTGCTGGAACGGCTCGGCGCTTCGGATGAACGCCGCACCGACAGCGTCGCCCGAGACTGGGCCACCGACGCCCCCGTCGACCTCGACGACCTCAACGTGGTCGCCGTCCGCTACCTGCCCGACGAGCGCGTGTCCTCGTTACCCGACGACGCCTTCATCCACGACGGGCAGATCACCAAACACAACATCCGGGCAGTGACGTTGGCGGCGCTCGCTCCGCAGCCCGGACAGCGGCTGTGGGATGTCGGCGCCGGCTCGGGCAGTATCGCCGTCGAGTGGTGCCGAAGTTGGCGCAGCTGCACCGCGGTAGCGTTCGAACGCGACGAGCGACGCCGGCTCAACGTCGGGCTCAACGCCGCGCAATTCGGCGTCAACATCGACGTTCGCGGCGAGGCGCCGCAAGCATTCGACGCCGCCGAAGCGCCGTCGGCGATCTTTCTCGGCGGCGGCCTCACCCAGTCCGGTCTTCTGGAGGCCTGCCTCGACCACCTGGGCCTTGGCGGACGACTGGTCGCCAACGCGGTCACCGCTGAGTCAGAAAGTGTTCTGGCGCAATCGTATTCGCAGCATGGCGGTGAGCTGCGACGTTTCCAGCACTACCAAGGAGAGCCGCTGGGCGGATTCACCGGCTGGCGCCCGCAGCATCCGATCACCCAGTGGGTGGTGACCAAACGGTGACGGTGTACTTCATCGGTGCCGGCCCGGGCGCCGCCGACCTGATCACGATCCGCGGCCAGCGACTCCTCGAGAGATGTCACGTCTGCCTTTACGCGGGCTCGATTATGCCCAAAGACCTACTGGCGCAGTGTCCGTGCGGCGCAAAGATCGTCGACACCGGTCCACTGACGCTGGAGCAGATCATCACCGAACTCGCCGACGCCAATGCCGCCGGTCACGATGTCGCGCGGCTGCACTCGGGGGATCCGTCGCTGTACAGCGCGCTGGCCGAGCAGTGTCGCCGACTCGACGCGTTAGGTATCGATTACGAAATCGTGCCCGGCGTACCGGCTTTCGCCGCGGCCGCCGCGGCGCTGAAGCGCGAGTTGACCGTCCCGACAATCGCGCAGACGGTAACACTGACCAGGATCTCGACGTTGTCCACGCCGATGCCGGCCGGTGAAGACTTGGCCACGATCGCCCAATCCGGCGCCACGCTGGTCCTGCATCTGGCCGCCGCCCAGATCGACGTCATCGTCCCGCAGCTACTGGCAGGTGGCTATCGACCCGAAACACCCACGGCGGTAGTGGCTTTCGCCAGTTGGCCGCAAGAGACCGTACTCCGTGGCACGTTGGCCGACATCGCCGGGCAGATGCACGACGCGAACATCTCCAAGACGGCCGTCATCATCGTCGGAGAGGTGCTTGCCGCCGAAGGGTTCACCGACAGCTACCTGTACTCCGCGGCACGACGTAGCAAAAGGACGTATTGATGCGGGTATTGCTGCTCGGCGGTACCGCCGAGGCGCGGGAACTGGCGAAACGTTTGCACCCGCAGTACGACATCATCAGCTCGTTGGCCGGGCGCGTCCCGGACCCGGCGCTGCCGTCCGGTCCGGTGCGCATCGGCGGCTTCGGCGGTGTGGAGGGGCTGCGGAAGTGGTTGCGCGACGAAGGCATCGATGCGGTCGTCGACGCCACCCATCCATTCGCGGCGACGATGACCGCCCACGCCGCCCAGGTCTGTAAAGAACTGAGGATGCCTCATCTGGTCCTGGCCCGCCCGGCCTGGGACCCAGGTGCTGCCATCGTCGTCGCATCCGACACTGAGGCCGCAGAAACCGTTGCAACAAAACAGTATTCGCGGGTGTTTCTCACCACCGGCCGTTCGGGCGCTAAACCTTTCCGCAAAAGCGACGCGTGGTTCTTGATCCGCGCGGTCACCGCGCCGGATAGCGACTCTTTGCCGCGTCATCATCAGCTGTTGCTATCCCGCGGACCGTATCGCTACGACGACGAGCTCCAGCTCCTCCGGCGGCACCGTATCGATGCGCTGGTCACCAAAAACAGCGGTGGCGACATGACCAAAGCCAAGCTGGATGCCGCTGCAGCATTGGAGATGCCGGTGGTGATGGTGGCGCGCCCGCCGTTGCCGTCCGGCGTGACCACGGTGGGAACCGTCGAAGAAGCCGTCGAGTGGTTAGCAGGGCAGGGTTAGCCGGTCAGGTCGTCGCGTTCGCTGTCAGCCAACAGGGCGTCGCGAGCGCGGGCGACGCGGGAGCGGATGGTGCCCACCGGGCAGCCGCAGACCGCCGCAGCGTCTGCGTAGGACAGCCCGATCAGCTGCGTGAGCAACAGCGCCTCTCGTTGCTCGGTGATGAGGCCGCCGATCATGGTGGTCACCTCGACGAGGTCTTCGAACCCGCGGGTGTGACGATTGGTCTCGAGCACGCGTTCGGGGACGGTAGCGTGCACGGTGCGCGGTCGCGATTGCGCCTGACGAATGTGGTCGGCCACGACACGGCGGGCGATGGCCAGTAGCCAGGTTCGGGCGCTGGAGCGCGCGGAGAATCGCGGGATGGCGCCGATTGCCCTGAGGAACGTCTCCTGGGTCAGGTCGTCCGCGTTGCCCACATCCGACAGGTAGGTGACAAATCGCCACACATCTTGCTGCGTGGCTTTGATAAACGACTCCAGTGCCCGCTCGTTGCCGCGGGCGGCTGCCAAAGCGAGCGCGGTAACGGCTTCGTCGTCGCTCCGCGCGCCCATGGTTACCCACCTTAAACGGCAGACCCGGGTCCGTCTACGACTGGCTGTCGTAGCGGTTCAGGCCGAATTCATAGAAAGCCGGTGGGAACCAAATGATGTCGTTCGTCGACCAGTAAGCGACAGCACCACTTGGTTTCGAGAGGAAGGGTCACGACGATGACCGCACCGATCTGGATGGCCTTTCCACCGGAGGTGCACTCGACGCTGCTCAGTAGCGGGCCGGGTCCCGGGCCGTTGCTGGCGGCCTCCGCCGCGTGGTCGTCGCTGAGCACCGACTACGTCGCGGCGGCGGAGGAACTGACCGGATTGCTGGCAGCGGTGCAAGCCGGGGCGTGGGAAGGCCCCAGCGCCGAGCAGTACGTGGCCGCGCACGGCCCATACCTGGCATGGCTGCTGGAGAGCGCCGCCAAGAGCACCGCCGCGTCCACGCTGCACCAAACGGCGGCTGCCGCCTACACCACCGCACTTGCCGTCATGCCCACGATGGGCGAGCTCACGGCGAATCACGCAATTCACGCCGTGCTGGTCGCGACGAACTTCTTCGGCATCAATACCATTCCCATCGCGCTGAACGAAGCCGACTACGTGCGCATGTGGGTGCAAGCAGCGGGGACGATGACGACCTACCAAGTGGTCAGCGAGTCCGCTCTGGCCGCGGTTCCCGCGACCGTACCGGCGCCGCCGATAGTCACTCCGGGCGGCGAAGCCAGTGCAGCCGCGAAACAAACCGCTGACGAAACCGCTCCCGCCACGTCATGGCAGGACAAGCTTGCGGAATCTCTATCGCAGTACACCCAAAACGTCCTCTGGCCGCTTGGTGAGGAGTTGTGGCCCGATGGCTGGCCCATCGAAGCGGTTCCATTTGCCAACGCACTGTCTTCTGCGCTGATGAACATTCCAGGCATGACCCCAGCGCTGGCGACCGCGTTGGCCTGGTTCACCTTTCACGCGTTAATGGTCGTCTGGGGGTTCGCGCAACAGGGGATTCAGATGGCCGTACTGGCGGTCCCAGCCATGCTCGCCGCTGTTGGGGCCGCCGCTGTCGCAGGTGTGGGCGCGGCTGTCGCCGGTGCTGCCGCCGGTATCACCGCCGTCGCGCTGCCAGTCAGCGTGCCGTTGCCCGCGCCGACGCCGACGGCCGCCACACCGGCTCCGACGCCGACGATGACCGCCGGAACCCCGGCAAATACAAGTACTGCGAGCGCGCCCAGCAGTGTCGCGCCCAGCACGGTCTCGGCGCCCGGTGCCGGACCGGTCGGCGGTCCGGGCGTCGACTTCGGTTCGGGCGGTCAGACGGGCGTCGGCGCCGGCATGGCCGACTCGCTGTACGCGGTGGGTTTTGCGGGACTGTCGTCGAGCAGCAGTGCCAGCAGCCGCAGACGCAGGAAGTCGCAGGAGCCTGAGTCGGACGACGCTGAGGAACCGGCGACGGCCGCAGAGGCGGCCCGCGAGCGGTTGCGCAGTCGGCGACGTCGCGGGGCCGAGGCCAAAACTCACGGCTACCGCTACGAGTACATGGACCTCGAGCCAGCCGAACCGCCCCTGGCGTCCGATGGGGATGCGGGACCGCTTGGCTTCGCCGGGGCCGCAACCAAGTCCAACGTTGCTCAGGCCGCCGGATTGGTCACGCTGGACGACGACGGGTTGAGCAGCGGGCCGAGCATGCCGATGCTGCCGAGCAGCTGGCGCGACGACCCCGCCTAGCCCGGGTAATGCCTGGGGGTGAATACCTGGTCACCGGAATCGGTTGAGTACCAGCGTGTTTGAGAAGACCCAATGATCAGC
This sequence comes from Mycobacterium sp. NGS41, assembly GCF_059812725.1. NCBI lineage: Bacteria > Bacillati > Actinomycetota > Actinomycetes > Mycobacteriales > Mycobacteriaceae > Mycobacterium > Mycobacterium sp. NGS41. The sequence goes on along the minus strand of NZ_JCALDF010000020.1, from coordinate 22,342 downwards.
AAGCAGCGCATGTCCACGTGGGCAGGGTCCAGGTCAGCCAGTCGCACCACGCGAACTTCTTCGTCAGCGCCAGAAACGTTGCGGCCGATGACGACCGGAGTGCCGGGGTCGCGATGGTCCAGCAGCAGGTCTCGCATGGCGCCCACCTGCCAGGTCCGCGACTTGGAGGCCGGGTTGTAGATCGCCAGCACCAAATCCGCTGCGGCAGCGGCCTGCAGACGTGCGGTGATCACGTCCCAGGGCTTGAGCCGGTCGGACAACGAGATCACGGCGTAGTCATGACCCAGGGGGGCGCCGACCCGGCTGGCGACGGCCTGAGCCGCGGTCATCGCCGGAATGACCCTGATCCGTATTTGCGGCCACTCTTTGGCTTCTTCCAGGACGGCGGTGGCCATCGCGAACACCCCCGGATCGCCCGAGGACACCACCGCGACCGCGTGCCCCTGCTCGGCGAGCGTCAAGGCCAGTCGGGCACGCGCGGGTTCGTCGGTGTTGTCGCTGGGATGACGCCGCTGACCATCTCGGACCGGAACGCGATCCAGGTAGCGGCCATAGCCGATCAGGTCGGTGGCGGCGGCCAGCTCGCGTCGGCTTTGCGGCGTCATCCAGTCGCTGTCGCCGGGCCCCAGGCCCACGACCGCGACGCTGCCCGCGCTGCTGCCGCATCGGCGGCCGCCCGGCAGCATGGCGAGCGAGAAGTACGGCACGCTGGTCTCGTCGACGTCAGCGGCGGGCAGTACGCGTTGGCCGGGGGTGCTGGCCCGCTCCACATAGAACGCGTCGCCAAGCTGGCCGGACGCCGAAAGCGCTTCGCGAACATTGTGATACGAGCGGCCCAGTTTCAGTACGACGGCCGCGTCGGTATCGGCGAGCCGACGGGTCATCTCGCCGACCGGCAGTGTGCCCGGCAGCACCGACAGCACCTGGTCTCCGGCCACCAGCGGTGTGGCGACGGCCGCCGAGGCCGCGCTCACCGACGTCACGCCCGGCACGATGACCGCGTTGAACCTTTGGGTCAGCCGGGTGTGCAAATGCATGTAGGAGCTGTAGAACAGCGGGTCGCCCTCGGCGAGCAGCGCCACGTTGCGGCCCGCGTCGAGGTGCTCGGCGATTCGACGGGTTGCATCGGCGTAGAAGTCCTCGAGCGCGCCGGCGTAGCCGCCCGGATGGTCGGTGGTTTCGGTGGTCACCGGGTAGACGAGGTGTTCCTCGATCTGACCGGACCGCAGATACGGCTCGGCGATGCCGCGGGCGATGCTGCGACCGTGGCGGGCGCTGTGGTATGCCACCACGTCGGCCTCGCCGATCACCCGCGCCGCCTTGACGGTCACCAACTCCGGATCGCCGGGCCCCAAGCCGACACCCCACAGGGTGCCTCGAGTCGTCATTCGCTGTCGGCGGCGATCGCGTTGACGGCGGCGGCGGCCATGGCGCTGCCACCGCGGCGGCCCCGCACCACCAGATACGACATGCCGCGTGGATGGTCGACGAGCTCCTGCTTGGACTGAGCGGACCCGACGAATCCGACCGGGCCGCCGAGCACCGCGGCCGGTGCCGGAACGCCCTCGTCGATCAGTTCGAGCAGTCGGAACAGCGCGGTGGGCGCGTTGCCGATGGCCAGCACCGCGCCCGACAGCCGGTCGGCCGACAGTTCCACGCCGGCCGCCGAGCGGGTGGTCTGCCGTCGGGCAGCCAGCTCGGCCGCGCGTGGATCGGCGACCAGCGACACCACTTCGTTGGCGGCTGGCAGCCGCGCGGTGGTGATGCCTGCGGCCACCATCGACGAGTCGCACAGCACCGGCGCGCCATCCCGCAGAACGGCGCCGGCCTGCCGCACGACGTCGTCGGTGTAGTCGATGTGTTCGGTGAGGTCGACCTGTCCGCAGGTGTGGATCAACCGGACCACCACCCGTGCGACGTCGGCGGGGAATCGCGTCAGGTCGGCTTCGGCCCGGATGGTCGCAAACGACTGACGGTAGATCTCGTCGGCGTCGCGAAGGTAGTCGAGCACCCGCTCACCTTAAGACCTGAGAAGCCGGTATCCCGTTTCGGTGGCGACTAACACCTCACCCGTCTGAGGACTGCCGCAGGCCCGTTCGCAGCCGACGAAGTGGCGGTGCGCCGGGTACGCGGCGTCCAGCGATTCGGACGCGTCGGCCCGTACGTCAGCAGCCGAGTGCGCGCAACCGGGGCTGCCGGTGCAGGCGCTGATGTTCAGCCAGGGCGAGTTCTCGTCGAACACCAGGCCCAGCGGCGCCAGTACCCGCAGCGCGGCGTCCGCGACGGCGTCGTCGAGATCGCACAGCAGCACCGACCGCCACGGTGTGACCACCAGCGGGGCATTGACCGCCGCGAGGTATTCCGCGACGCGTGCGGACATGACGCCCAATGGGACCGCGGCACCCAGCGCCACGCGACCGTCGTCCTGCTCAATCCAACCCACCGGCGGACGGGTGACGGGCGGAAACCGGGCCTTCATTGTCGCGCCTGGTATCAGTGCGGCGGGGTCATCTAATTCCTTTACCCGCCAAGCCTTTCCGCGGATCTCGGCGAACCGCAGCGCGACTCCAACCACGGCATCGACGACGTCGTCAACCCGCACACCGGTGTTTCGGCCTGCCAGCAGCAGCGCGACTCCCTCCGGGAGCACGTGTGCACCGACATCGGCGGCCAGGCCGGACACGTCGGCGCGGCCGTCGTCGAGACTGAACCAGAACCGGCCGCCCAGTTCGGCGAGCCGCGGCTCGGAGCAGATCGCCGCATCCAGATCAGCCACCCACTCCCGAATGTTGGGCCTTCCACCGACCCGGCCCGACAGCGGCGACGCGACGATGTTGCGGACCCGCTCATGCGTCTCCGACGGCAACAGGCCGGCGGCTGCAATCGTGTCGGCGGCCGCCGTCACGTCGGTGATTCCACGCAGCTGGACGTTGCCGCGGGCGGTCAGTTCCAGCGTTCCCGAGCCCAACTCGCCCGACACGCGCGCCAGTGTCGCCAACTGTGTAGCGGTGAGTATGCCGCCCGGTAGCCGGACCCGTACCAGCGCGCCGTCGGCGGCCTGGTGCACCTGCAGCGCACCCGGGCAGGCGTCGGTGTCGCGGGATCGGGGCATTGGTCCACGGTACGAGCTCACGCCTTCGGGCAGAAAATGCCGAAGATTACGACACACTGCTCATAGGTACTGATGATGGCCGGTGGCCAGGGCGGAGGCGCCGGTGGTGGGCCTTCTCCCTCCCAAATGTTGTGTGCGACATTGCCCTGCCCGGAATAGACGTACCAATACGTGTGGCACACGTCGTTGTCCCAAATCACCGGGTACACACGGATATTTCCGGTCTGGACCGGAGGATCTCCCGGGCACCAGTGACATGGGCCTGCCGGGTGGTCTTCCGGACAGCCGGGCCACGCGCCGGTTAGCAGCGCGGGACCGGGTTGCGCCAGCGCGGGAGCTGGGGCGAACCCCAACCCGGCGAACGCGATGCAGCCGGACCACAGCACTCCTGCAACCGATCGCATGATGCGGTTGCCGTCCATGGTGGTTCCCTTCACTGCTCCCGGGCCGAAGGTACCGCCGACGACTTGCGAAATTCTTGCGTCTGGCTGCTCTAGAAATGCGGCGCCTGGTTGGTGTTTGGGCATCATCAATCCGCGATCGCTGCTTGGCTTAGCCAACTTGGGTGCGGGCGATAGGTCGCCGGTGGGCAAGCAAAGAATGTTTTGAACAAGTGATGGGTGCGACTGGCCGAAATACGCTGTGAATTCTCGATTCAACTCGGATTTCCTGGGCCAGGAAGAAGCACAACATACGGCCTGACCCGAGTCGCCGCAGCCGTGGTCTTTCACGTCGCCTAGGTCGGACTGGCCTGCAGCATCTTCCGGAACCGGTTTACGCCGAAGGCGCGCCGACCGAAAGAAACTCGCCAAGAATCTTTCAAGAATCGTGGCGCATCCTACGCATTATCCGCATTGTCGGCCACCACGACCGACCTCGGAGCATGATGAAGCACATTCGCGAGGAAGGACTCGTTAAATGGGGCACCACTGGCGGATCGTCGTCGGCGTCGGGACGATCTAATGGACCTGCGTCATCTCTACACGAGCTTCGACGGCCGCATCAATCGACAGCCATATTGGATCGGGACAATGGTCCTGGCGGTGGTGAACGTCGTGATCTCGTTGGTCGTCGGAAAGTTACTGGGCGTGTCGATCAGCGCGCCCGACTTCCGTTTCAAACTGGTAAGCCTCGTCTTGGCAGTCCTGTTCCTCTACCCTTCGGCGGCGCTGATTGTGAAACGCCTGCACGACCGCGACCGGCCCGCCTGGCTTGCCGCGCTCTTCCTGGCGCCGCCCCTGATCAGTAGTGTTATCGACCTGATCGGAATGACCGGAAACCAGTCCAATCCGAACGTGCTCTATCTTCTGCTGAGCGGCATCTTTGCCCTGGTCTTTGCCGTCATCAGCATTTGGGGCTTTGTCGAACTTGGCTGCCTACGCGGGAGTATCGGAACGAACCAGTACGGCCCCGACCCGCTCGGCAGTTCTGAGATTGCCGCCGCCAACGACACACCCTGGACCCCATCGTCGGCGAAGTCATCAACGGGATTACGCGGCTCAAACTATTTTAAGAAGTGCCCGGCCTGCGGGAAATTTACCCGCGACGCTAAGGTGTGCAGGATCTGTGGCCACGACCTCATAGCGTGTGAGGCACCGCAGATAAAAACGCGAAACAAGCCGCCGACCTATTCGAACACTGGTCGATGTGGAGTCAAGCGCCGGCGCGCTAGAAAGGTGGCGGCTGGTTGCGTTCGGCGACATGAGCGGCGTTGAGAGCGCGTTCGGTGTCGATGCGATAGATGCGAGCTTGTTCGCGGGTCGTGCGGCGTTTGGGCATCATCAATCCGCGATCGCCACTCGGCTTAGCCAATTGGGGGGCGGGCGGCAGCTCGCCGGTGGGCAAGCAAAGAGTGGGAAACAGCAGCCGACTGCCCGGGCGGGTGGTGTAGGTCTGGCCGGTCGGCGACGTCCACGTCACAGTGCCGTCGGGCTGTTGCTCGTCGTGCCAGGCTGTCCAGAATGTTTTGAGCAAGTGATGTTTTCTGCAGAGGCACTTCAGGTTCGAGGGATGGGTCGGACCGTGCGGATAAGGGATCGTGTGGTCGACGTCGCAGAATTCCGCGGGCTGGTCGCAGTTGGGGAACCGACAGTTCATGTCGCGGCACCGGACGAAGTTGTCTAGCGCCGCTGACGGCCGGTAACCCGGTTCGGGCGCGACATCGTTACCCGGATGGGTTATCGGCCGAACGTGTGCACCCCCGCGGATCAGCTCGGCCAACAGTGGCGCGGGTACCAGACCGCCACCGGTGATTAAGGCGATGGGCTGCTTCTTGGGCGTCGCCGCCGGAGGCACGGGTTCACTAATGGGTTGTGTCGCGGTCTCGCCCGACATTTGCGGGTCAGGTTGGTCCGCTGTCGCGGATGCCTCGGCGACAACGTGGATGGCCACACTGGTTGCCCGCTGGTTGCGGTCAATGCTGGCAAAGCAGTCGGCTTTTCCGCAGCTGCAGGCAAGCCGATCGTCCCCGGCGGCCAGCGCTCCCAACGCGTCGGCGCGGCGCTGGGCGAGGGTGCGTGGGTCGTCCTCACATACGTCGTGGGCCATCTGAGTGAGTCGCCGGTCAAGAACGGCCGCGTCGGTGGCATACAACCGGCCCCAGAAGCCGGCGACGCCGGACTCGCCATCTGCCTGGTCAATGACCACCTCGCGGCCACGAGCGGCGTCGCGGGCGCGCCGCAATGCCCCCGGGTCGTAGCGGTCCACCACGGCGTCGATTGCCTCCGCGGTCTTGGTTGCCGATTGCGGTCCGAATTGTGTTGCGTCCTCGGCCAACGCCTTGTCGACCAATCGCATCGTCGCCGGGTCTTTGATCAGATCGGTGTGCCACACGATCGTCGCCGCCAACCGCGCGCTGATCGTCCCCTGGGCGAAAAGTGCTGCCACTCGGGGCAGCCGATCGCGCAGTGCCACAGCCAGATACATCTGGCCCGACGCCATCCGGCGACTGATGCCTTGTGCGGCTCCGACTTCAGCGGCCATGGCATCCCAGTTGTCGCACGACCAGTGGGCAAGGTCGGTGGGGCCTTCGGCACGACGACGCACCAACTCGGCGATGGCCGCCAGCCGCCGCGCTGATGCGGCGGCCTCCGCCCGAGTCCAGTCGGTGATCGCAGTGACCACCGCGGCATCATCGGCGCTCTTTAATGCTTCATCACCCGCCCAAACTGCATCGCACATGTGTTCGATTTTATCCGGTAAGGACGACACAGGCACGTCCGAAGTGCCCGCCTGTGGAGAAACATCCAACTGTGGATAACCCACAACCCGAAATACCGAGATTGAACCCGGATCGCCCCGGGCACCCTCGTGCCTGTGGAGACGCTGGAGTACGCCCCTGGACGCCTGGCCGATGTCTTCGGCGATCCGACGCAACCCACGGTCCTGATCTGGCACGGCATGCAGACCAATGCCCGCGCCGCGGTCGGTCCCCTGGCACGCAAGCTCGCCGATCACGGCGCAGCCGTGGTCACGCCGGACTGGAATTCTCATGCCGACGACGGCGGCCGCGGGGATCTGCTGCGGTCGCTCGAGTTCACGGAGCAGCGGGCCGCCGACAGGCTCGTGCTCGTCGGGTGGTCCTTGGGAGGTGTCGCAGCGGCGCGGGTGACGCTCGACGCACCGGACTTCAATATCGCTCTCGCCCATACGGTTTGCCTGGCGGGCGCGTTCATGGCGCCTGATCCGATCTCCGGTCAACTGGTGACCGACGGGCTGTCTGCGGAGCGCGTCGGTTCGCCTTTCACGTTGCTGCACGGTCTCGCCGATGACGTCGTACCCGTGACAGCCAGCCGAGACTTCGCAGCTGCGCTCGAACGAGTCGGATGGCCGGTGGATGTGGTGGAACTTGCGGCCGATCACGGGACAATCGCCGGCGCCGACTACGACCCCGTCGCAGATCGCTACGAGCCGGGCAAGGGCGGACAGGCACAAGTCACGGCTACCGAGGTTGCCGAATTGATCGCAGCAAAACTCGATCTCTGAGTCGCGCGGGCTTCATCGGCGTAACGTGCACGACATCGAGAGAGGTCGGGTGAATGTCATGACGCACCAACGCCAACTGCAGGTCGCGATTATCGGCGCGGGGATGTCCGGCATATGCATGGCGGCCAAGCTGCAGGACGCCGGTATCGACTCGTTCACCATTTTCGAAAAGGCCGACGACGTCGGAGGCACTTGGCGCGACAACACCTATCCCGGCCTCACCTGCGACGTCCCATCGCGTTACTACTCCTATTCGTTTCGGCCGAACCCGAATTGGTCGCACGTGCTGCCGCCGGGCCCGGAAATTCAAGCCTATTTCCAGCAGGTGGCCACGGAACGGGGCATCCGCAAACACATCCGGTTCGGCTCCGACGTCACCGCGGCCCGCTACGACGACGGGCGGTGGCACCTCACCACACCCGAAGGTGAAGAAACGTTTGATGTCCTCGTCACCGCCACCGGAGTCCTGCGGGTGCCCCGTTACCCGGAGATCCCCGGACGGGACACGTTCGCCGGACCCGCGTTTCACTCTTCGCGATGGGACCACTCGGTCTCGTTGCCGGACAAGAGGATCGGTTTGATCGGAACCGGGTCCACGGGCGTGCAGATCACCGCGGAGCTCGGCGGCAAGGTGCGCCAGCTGAAAATCTTTCAGCGCACCGCGCAGTGGGTTTACCCATTCCCTAATCCGCGTTATTCGAAGTTGGCTCAGGGGGCGCTGTCCCGCTGGCCGGGGCTGAATGGTCTGCCCTATCGCTTCTGGGGGTTTCTAATGCGGCACTGGTTCGGCCTGGCGCCGATCCGCCCGGGCTGGCAGCGCCGCCAGATCCAGGCCTGGTGTCGATGGAACCTGCGGCTGTCGGTGCGAGACCCACAACTGCGGGCCAAGCTGACCCCGTCGTACCAACCGATGTGCAAGCGGCAGGTGATGGCGGGGCATTTCTACCGTTCCGTGCAAAAGCCCGGCGTCGAGATCATCACGGACTCGATCGACCACATCGAGCCCCGGGGCGTCGTCACCGCTGACGGCACGCTACACGAATTGGACCTGCTCGTCTTCGCCACCGGGTTTGATGCCCGAGCCTACGTGCGTCCGCTAAACGTGATCGGCGAGGGTGGGATCAGCCTGGACGAAGCGTGGGAGGACGGCCCGAAAGCCTACCGGTCCGTCGCGGTGCCAGGATTCCCGAACCTGTTCATGATGATGGGGCCGCATTCGCCGATCGGCAATCAGTCGCTGGTTCCCATCGCCGAGGACCAGGCCAATTACGTGATGTGGTGGATCCAGCAGCTCCGTGATGGCCGCGTGGTGGCCGCAGCGCCAACCGAAGCGGCCACCAAGCAATACAACGAGGCCATGAAAGCCGCTATGCCACAGACGATCTGGGTAACCGGCTGCAACAGCTGGTACCTCGGCAAGGACGGCCTGCCCGAGCTGTTCCCGTGGACACCGGAGACTCACAGCGAGCTGTTGCGGCAACCCGAGGTCGGTGATTTCGAGGTTCGTACCGCCTGAACCGCTTGAGCCCGTGGGGTCCGAAGAGTGGTCGTGCGAGAACGGGAGATGACCCATGTGGAAGAACAAGGGCGAACCCAAAACATGCGGTGTCAAGATGGCGGACGGCTCTCCATGCGTCCTCGATCCAGGGCACGATTCGGAGAAGTCGTGGAAGACGCGTGAGCATAAGACCGCAGATGGCGCCGCGTTCACGTGGAAGGACGGTCAGTGCGTCGAGCAAGATCGCCTCATCAACCGACTCTCGTGGGATATCTGACGGCTTTCCTGCCAGACTGTCACATCCGCATCAAAGATCGCGTTTTACGACGTCCCGGTCCGCCGGGCATATGCTTCGCGTTTGTCGCGCTGGAGATCGCTGGTGAAAACGCGGTCCGTACCCAACGCGCGTTCCATGGCCTCGGCCAGACGTCGCGGCATCAAACGCTGAGCCGACACCGTAATTCCCAACGAACGAGGCACCACCACACGTGGTTTTGGTTTCGCGATCACCCCGACGACGGCCTGTGCAACGTCTTCTGGCTCGACATTGTTGAAGCCCTTCGCATGTCCGACACCGGCGACCATCTCGGTGTTGGTCAACGTCGGCATGATCGACGAGAAGTGGACGCCGCGCCCACGGTTTTCCATGCGAACGCTGTCGGTGTAGCCGAGCACGGCATGCTTTGTGGCGCAATAGGTTGCGATGCCGCTGCACGGCAGCACGCCGCCCAGCGATGCGATGTTGATGATGTGGCCGCGACGGCGGGGCAACATTCGTTGTGCCGCTAGTTTGGTGCCCAGCATTACGCCGAAAATATTGATGTCGAGCAGCCGACGAGTGATGTCGTCTGCTTCGTCGACCGCGCTACCCGCCGCGATGACGCCGGCGTTGTTCACCAACACGTCGAGTGGTCCCAATTGATCTTCGACCGCATCGAGGAAGTCGGTGAAGGATAGGCGGTCGGTCACATCCAATTTGCGTTGAAGCGCGAACGCACCACCGGCTTCCTTGGCAGCGGGTTCGTCGATATCTCCGATGGCGACCTTGGCGCCCAAACCGTGCAGAACCGTGGCAATAGCCAAACCAATCCCGCGAGCCCCACCGGTGACGGCTATGACCTTTCCTGCAACAGACATGGCTCATAGCCTAAGCCGTCCATGCGGTACGAATGGTAGGTGGCTGAGCCGACCATTCTGCTGCTGTCGACGTCCGACACCGACCTGATCAGCGCTCGATCCAGCGGAAAGAACTATCGGTGGGCCAACCCGTCACGGCTGTCCGAAGACGAGCTACCCGAGCTGCTGGCCGGCGCCGCGATCACAGTGGTGCGGATCCTCGGCGGCTACCGCGCCTGGCAGAGCGGTATCGACACGGTGCTCGCCAGCGGCGTGCCAACGGTGCTGGTCAGCGGGGAGCAGGCGGCCGACGCCGAGTTGACCGGACTGTCCACACTCGCGGCCGGCATTGCCGTGCAGTCGCACATCTACTTGGCCCACGGTGGCGTGGAAAACCTCCGCCAGCTGCACGCCTTCCTGTCGGACACGGTGCTGATGACGGGCTTCGGCTTCACGCCGCCCGTGGTAACCCCTACCTGGGGGGAGTTGGAGCGACCTGACACCGGCAACGCTGGCCCTACGATCGCGGTGCTGTACTACCGCGCGCAGCACCTGGCAGGCAACACCGCCTATGTAGCAGCGCTGTGCCAGGCAATCGAAGGCGCAGGCGGGCGGGCGTTGCCGATCTACTGCGCCTCGCTGCGCACCGCCGAACCAGAACTGCTGCAACGCCTCGGCGACGCCGACGCCATGGTGGTCACCGTTCTTGCCGCCGGAGGTGCCAAGCCGTCGACTGCCTCGGCCGGCGGCGATGACGACAGCTGGAACGTCGAACACCTTGCGGCCCTGGATATCCCGATATTGCAGGGACTGTGCCTGACCAGCCCTCGCGATCAGTGGCTAAACAACGACGACGGCCTCAGCCCGTTAGACGTGGCGAGCCAGGTGGCGGTGCCCGAGTTCGACGGCCGCATCATCACAGTTCCGTTCTCGTTCAAGGAGATCGACGACGACGGGTTGATCTCCTATGTCGCCGATCCGGAGCGATGCGCGCGGGTGGCCGGGCTGGCCGTCCGGCACGCGCAACTGCGGCACGTCACGCCCGCTCAGAAGCGGGTGGCGCTGGTGTTTTCGGCCTATCCCACCAAGCATGCCCGCATCGGCAACGCGGTCGGACTGGACACTCCGGCCAGCGCGGTCGCATTGCTGAGGGCGATGCGCGATCGCGGATATCAAGTGGGCGAACTGCCGGGTGTCGATGCGGGAGACGGCGACGCGCTGATCCACGCGCTGATCGAACGCGGGGGACAAGACCCCGACTGGCTCACCGAACAACAACTGACCGGCAACCCCATCCGGGTGTCCGCCAAGGACTATCGCGAATGGTTCGCCACGCTACCTGCCGAGCTTGCGGACGCGGTGACAGCGCATTGGGGCCCGCCGCCGGGGGAGTTGTTCGTCGACCGCACCAACGATCCGGATGGCGAAATCGTCATCGCCGCAATGAAAGCCGGCAACCTCGTGCTGATGGTGCAGCCACCGCGCGGATTCAGTGACAACCCCGTCACCATCTACCACGATCCGGATTTACCGCCCAGCCATCACTACCTGGCCGCTTATCACTGGCTGGACGCCGATTTCAAAGCGCATGCCGTTGTCCATCTCGGCAAGCACGGCAACCTGGAATGGCTACCGGGAAAGACGCTCGGCATGTCGGCGGCCTGCGGCCCCGACGCAGCGCTGGGCAACCTGCCGTTGATCTACCCGTTCTTGGTCAACGACCCAGGCGAGGGCACACAGGCCAAGAGACGGGCACACGCTGTCCTCGTCGACCACCTGATCCCGCCGATGGCGAGGGCCGAAACATACGGCGACATAGCTCGACTGGAGCAGCTTCTCGACGAGCATGCCAACGTCGCCGCGCTGGACCCAGGCAAGCTGCCCGCCATCCGCCAGCAGATCTGGACGCTGATCCGGGCCGCCAAGATGGATCATGACCTGGGGCTGACCGAGCGGCCGGAGGAGGACTCGTTCGACGAGATGATCCTGCACGTCGACGGCTGGCTGTGCGAGATCAAGGATGTCCAGATCCGCGACGGCCTGCATGTTCTCGGCCAAAAGCCACAGGGCGAACAAGAACTCGACCTGGTGCTGGCGATGCTGCGCGCCCGTCAGCTTTTCGGCGGCGAGCAGGCGCTCCCGGGTCTGCGGCAGGCATTGGGTCTGGCCGAGGACGGCACCGACGACCGGTCCTCGGTCGACGAGGCCGAGGCCGCCGCCCGGCAACTGGTGACCCAACTGCAGGCCAGCGGCTGGGATCCCGCCGCGGCCGACCAGCTCACCGACAACCCCCACGTGGCCGCGGTGCTGCGGTTCGCGGCCACCGAGGTAGTACCCAGGCTCGCCGGGACCGCCGTCGAAATTGAGCAGGTGCTACGAGCTTTGGACGGTCGCTTCATCCCCGCGGGGCCGTCAGGGTCGCCGCTGCGGGGGCTGGTCAATGTGCTGCCCACCGGACGTAATTTCTACTCCGTCGACCCGAAAGCGGTGCCGTCCCGGCTGGCGTGGGAAGCCGGTGTGGCACTGGCGGATTCGCTGCTGGCCCGCTACCGCGACGACCACGGTCGGTGGCCGCAGTCGGTCGGGCTTTCGGTGTGGGGCACCTCAGCGATGCGCACCTCTGGCGACGACATCGCCGAAGTGCTTGCGTTGCTGGGTGTTCGGCCGGTCTGGGATGATGCGTCGCGACGGGTCGTGGGCTTGACGCCGATCGCGCCGGCTGAGTTGGGCCGCCCGCGTATCGATGTGACGGTGCGGATCTCCGGTTTCTTCCGCGATGCCTTCCCGCATGTCGTGACGATGCTGGACGACGCGGTGCGGCTGGTCGCCGACCTCGACGAGGCCGCCGAAGACAACTACGTCCGCGCGCATGCTCAGACGGACCTTGCTCAGCATGGTGACGAACGCCGAGCCACGACAAGGATTTTCGGGTCCAAGCCGGGCACCTATGGTGCTGGGCTGCTGCAGTTGATCGACAGCCGTAACTGGCGTGACGACGCGGACCTTGCGCAGGTGTACACCGCCTGGGGCGGATTCGCCTACGGTCGCGGCCTGGACGGTCGCGAGGCGGTCGACGACATGAACCGCCAGTATCGCCGGATCGCGGTGGCGGCCAAGAACACCGATACTCGTGAGCACGACATCGCCGACTCCGACGACTACTTCCAGTACCACGGTGGCATGGTCGCCACGGTGCGGGCCCTGACCGGCCAAGCGCCGGCCGCCTACATCGGCGATAACACCAGACCCGACGCGATCCGCACCCGCACGTTGTCGGAGGAGACCACCCGGGTGTTCCGCTCTCGCGTGGTCAATCCGCGCTGGATGGCCGCGATGCGCCGGCACGGCTACAAGGGCGCGTTCGAGATGGCGGCCACGGTCGACTACCTGTTCGGCTACGACGCGACCGCCGGGGTGATGGCCGATTGGATGTACGAACAGCTCACTGAGCGGTACGTGCTGGATCCGGAGAACCGCAAGTTCATGGCCGAGTCCAACCCGTGGGCACTGCACGGCATGGCCGAACGGCTGCTGGAGGCGGCGGGCCGCGGCATGTGGGCCGACCCGCAAGCAGACACCCTCGACGGGCTGCGCCAGGCCCTACTGGAAACCGAGGGCGACCTGGAAGGCTAGTTCTCTGCGTCTGCTCGGCGCTAGGTTGGCAGTCGTGACACCGACATTTGCCGACCTGGCCAAGGCGCAATACATCCTGCTGACCACCTTTACCAAGGACGGCCGACCCAAGCCGACTCCGATCTGGGCAGCGGCCGACCGCGATCGCCTGCTCGTCATCACCGAGGGAAGGTCGTGGAAGGTGAAGCGGATTCGCAACACACCACGGGTGACAATGGCCGCCTGCGACTTGCGCGGTCGCCCGAAAAGCGAAGCCGCCGAAGGCACCGCGGTCATCCTCGACAAGTCCCACAACGCCGCCGTCTACGACGCCATCGGCAAGCGGTACGGCATTTTGGGCACGTTATTCAACTTCTTCAGCAAGTTGCGCGGCGGCATGGAGAACAACGTCGGTCTCGAACTCAGAGTCGGCAAAACTTGACGCTGTGAGCACTGTCCTCATCCCGATCCCAGACCATGACTTCGACCCGACCGAGGTCGCGGTAAGCTGGCGCGTCCTTAGCCGCAACGGCCATCGGGTGATGTTTGCCACCCAAAGCGGAACCCCCGGCGTTGCCGACGACATCATGGTGACCGGCCGCGGTTTGGACGTGTGGTCAAAATTGCCGGTGCTGGGCAGGGTCTCGATCATCGGGCTGATGCTGCGGGCAAACAAAAATGGTCGCCAAGCATATCGAGAGATGGTGCAGTCAAAGGAGTTTCGGTGTCCACTCAGCTGGGCGCAGGCCGCCACCCTCGACGATGTCGACGCACTACTGCTGCCCGGCGGCCACCGAGCCCGCGGAATGCGCAGCTACATCGACAGCGAGATACTGCAGCGACTCGTGGTAGAGGCCTTCTCCCGAGGGTTGATTGTCGCCGCGATTTGCCACGGAGTGCTTCTTCTCGCGCGCAGCGTGGATCCCGCCACCGGCCGATCGGTGCTGTACGGACACAAGACCACGGCACTGACCTGGGCACTGGAACGCACCGCCTGGCGGCTCACCCGGTTCACCCGGTTTTGGGATCCCGCCTACTACCGCACCTACACCGAGGAACCCGGTCAACCCGACGGCTACATGTCCGTGCAGTCCGAAGTGACTCGCGCGCTGCGCAGTCCAACCGATTTCTGCGACGTCGAGCGGGGATCGCCGCGCTGGTGGCTCAAGTCCTCCGGAATGGTGCGTGACACGGCGACGGACTCGCGGCCGGCGTTCGTCATCGACGACGACAACTACGTGTCGGCGCGCTGGCCGGGAGACACCCATACCTTCGCGAATGTCCTGTCGCAGAAGTTACAAGAGCTCAAGCCGGCGGAAGGTTAGCCCGACAAGCGCTGACGCAGCGTTTCCAGACCCGGTCCGTCGAGTTCGTCCAGCAGTGCAATGCGCCCCGCGGCGGCCATCCCCTTAAGCCAAGTCCGGTCGATATCGCTGGCGCACAGCGAAGTACCGCGTAAGCGGCCGCGCGCCACCATGTCGAACGCCGAAGGCCCGGTCAGAAAGTCGAGCGCAGTCGCCGCCACCGCTGGGTCAGGAGCAAAAGTCAGTCCGAGCGGGATTCGCATGTCGCCGTTATGGATGACGACATCGGTCAACGGCCCGATGTGGCCTTGCGGCGGCGGCCGCCATACCGCTTCGCCGTGAAGGCGTAGGGGCTCACCGGACCACGTCGCCGCCCCCGGCTCCCAGGTGCTCGCCGAAGAACGCGAAGACGCGGCTCCATGCATCTTCTGCCGCCTCCTCGTTGTAGCCGAAGCCGGTGATGCGCAGCAGAGGCTGGCTGGGCAGCTTGTTGGCGAAGCTGTGCCCGGCCTTGGGATAGCTCTTGATATCGGCGGTGATGTTTTTGGCCTGTGTCGTCTTGCGCAGTTTGTTGGCCGCGCCCAGACCCAGCGGGTCGCGGCCGCCGAAGCTCGCCACAATCGGACACGCGCCGTCCAGCGTCTCGCTCAGGTTGCGCGGCAGCGGCGTGCCGTAGAACGGTGCCGACGCGCCGAACCCTTGCGGCGACATCACGAGCGCAAACCCGCCGCCCATGCAGAAGCCCGCAATGCCTACTCGCCCGGTGCATTCGGGCATGCGCAGCAGGTGATCACGGGCAGCAAGAATGTCGTCGAGCGCACGCCCCCGCTTCGTCATCAGTTCGCGCATGACACGCGTGACGCAGCGGGCGCGGCCACCCCGGGCGAACATATTCGGGGTGAGCGTCAGATAACCGGCCCGGGCGACCTGGTCGTTGATCGACTCCTTGTCCGGGCCGTAGCCGATTGCGTCGTGGATTACCACGACGCCCGGCCACGGACCTTTGCCCGGGGGAAGGCTCAGCAGCCCATCGATCAATCCATCGGGGGTATCGATCTCAATCGTCGTCATACGGTCATCTAACTGCAGCCGCGACGTGAGTCACCAGGGGAACTTCGGCTCCGGCCGCAGACGTTGGCGTCATATGGTCCGGCGCTTGTTGCTTATCTACGCCGTCGTCGAGTTCGCGGCGGTAGTCGCGCTCGTGGCGACGATCGGGTGGGGCTGGACCCTGCTCGCGCTGCTGGCCACCTCCGTTCTGGGCGTCGTGGTATGGGCGCCGATGGCCGGGTTGCAGCTCAAAACTCAGCTTGTACAGCTGAGATCCGGTCTGACGGAACCGCGTAGCGCGCTGAGCGACGGCGTGGTGGTCACGCTGGCCACGGTGCTGATCCTGGTGCCCGGACTGGTCACCACGACCCTGGGGATCCTCCTGCTGACGCCGCCGATCCGGATCCTCGCCAGGCCCGCATTGGCCGCAATCGCGCTGCGCGGAGTCGAGCGGCGAGTTCCGTTGATCACCGACACGAGGATGCCCGGCGACGGCAGGGACTACATCGATGGCGAGGTCATAGACGTCAGGGATGTCGAGCCGCCGGTCTTGCCATCGGCGCAAGTCCAGACCGCACCGATCGACAATTGATTTCCGGAGAGACATCCGGCTCCACCAGGCTGCTGGTCAACGGCCGGGTGCACAGCCCAAGCCATCCCGACGCCACTGCGATGGCAGTGCGCGGCGAGGTCGTGACCTGGCTGGGTAGCGATGACGTCGGCCGCAGTCAATTTCCGGATGCGGACATCGAAGATCTGGACGGCGGTTTTGTGGCGCCGGCCTTCGTCGACAGCCATATCCACCTGAGCGCCACCGGCCTGACGATCAGCGGGCTGGATTTGCGGTCGGCCGGCTCGCGCGCGCATTGCGTCCAGCTGGTCGCCGACTACGCGGCCGCGCACCCGGGTCAGCCGGTGTGGGGACATGGCTGGGACGAGTCGACGTGGCCCGAGAACAGCCCGCCGACCACCGCCGACCTGGACGCCGTGCTGGGTGACCGGCCTGCCTACCTGGCCCGCATCGACGTGCACTCGGCGCTGGCATCCAGCGGGCTGCGCAACCAGATCAGCGACCTGGCCGCCGCGGCCGGTTTCAGCGCCCAGCAGCCGCTGACGTCAGACGCGCACCACCTGGCCCGCGCCCTCGCCCGTGATCTCCTGACCGCCGGGCAGCTGGCCGAGGCCCGGACCGCCGCGCTGCAGGCCGTCGCCGCGGCGGGCATCGTGGCGGTGCACGAGTGCGCCGGACCCGAGATCGGCGGACTCGACGACTGGCTGGCAGTACGTGGCTTAAATAACGGTGACCATGGCGTGGACGTGATCGGCTATTGGGGCCAGGCGGTGACCACACCCGCGCAGGCCCGCACGCTGGTCGCGCAGACCGGGGCCCGCGGGCTGGCGGGCGACCTGTTCATCGACGGGGCGCTCGGCTCGCGAACCGCCTGGCTGCACGAGCCCTACGCCGACGCGCCGGACTGCACCGGCACCTGCCACCTCGAGCCGGACGCCGTCGAAGCGCACCTCCGCGCATGCACCGAGGCGGAAGTGACCGCCGGTTTCCACGTCATCGGCGACGCCGCGGTCTCGGCGGCGGTAGCCGCGTTCGAACGCGTCGTAGCCGACCTCGGCGTGGTTGCTGTGGCCCGCTGTGGGCACCGTCTGGAGCACCTGGAGATGGTTACCGCGGACCAGGCCGCAAAACTCGGCGCGTGGGGCGTCATCGCCAGCGTGCAGCCCAATTTCGACGCGCTATGGGGCGGCGGCAACGGCATGTATGCCCGTCGCCTCGGTGTTGATCGAGGCAGCGAACTCAATCCGTTGGCGCTGTTAGCATCCCAAGGCGTGCCCCTCGCACTCGGTTCCGACGCCCCGGTGACGGGTATCGACGCCTGGACCAGCGTGCGTGCGGCGGTCAACCACCGCACGCCGGGCAGTGGGATTTCGGCGCGGGCGGCGTTCGCTGCCGCCACCCGAGGTGGCTGGCGGGCCGGCGGCGTCCGCGACGGCAAGAGCGGAACCCTGGTCCCTGGCGCGCCGGCCTCCTATGCCGTGTGGGATGCCGGGAGCCTTGACGTCACCGCTCCGCGCAATGCCGTCCAACGGTGGTCCACCGATCCGCGCTCCCGAGTGCCCGCATTGCCACGGTTAGGCCCGACGGACGCGCTGCCGCGTTGTCGCCGGACAGTGCATCGGGGCGTTGTCATCTATGGCTGACACCGACGACGCCGCACCCTCCGGGCCCAGCCTGGCCGACCGACTCCGCGCCGCCGTGGTAGTCCGATGGCCAGCCGTGAAAGGCGCGCTGGTGCCCCGCCTGCCGCGACTGGCGGTCACGGTCATAGCCGGCTTGCTGCTCTTCGCCAGCTTCCCGACGACGAACTGGTGGTGGGCCGCCGTCGTCGCCTTCGCGCTGCTGTCCTGGGTGTTGACCCGGCCCGCCACAACACTGGTGGGCGGCGCGGGCTACGGATTACTGTTCGGATTGGTCTTCTATCTGACGTTGCTGCCGTGGATCAGCCTGCTGGTCGGTGCCATGCCGTGGATGGCGTTGGCGGCGGTGTCGGCGCTGTTTCCCGCTCTATTCGGCCTGTTCGCCGTCGTGGTGCGTCGGCTGCCCGGTTGGCCGTTGTGGTTCGCGTTGCTGTGGGCGGCGCAGGAGTGGTTGAAGTCGACCATTCCGTTCGGCGGTTTTCCGTGGGGGGAGGTGGCCTACGGCCAGGCCAGCGGTCCGTTGCTGCCGTTGGTTCAGCTCGGCGGAGTCCCGCTGCTCTCGACGGGGATCGTGCTGATCGGATGCAGCTTCACCGCCATCGCGCTGGAAATTGTGAAGTGGTTCAAAACCGGCGACCGGGCACCGGAAGCCGTCAGGCCACCGCCCGCGGTGGTGCTGCCGGGGGTCTGCATCTGCCTGGTGTTGCTCGGCACCGTCGTCGTCTGGCCAAGCGTGCGGCAGGCGGGTACCGGATCGGGCGGCGAACCCACCATCACCGTCGCCGTCGTGCAGGGCAATGTCCCGCGGCTGGGGCTCGACTTCAACGCGCAGCGCCGGGCCGTACTGGATAACCACGTCCAAGAGACGCTGCGCTTGGCGGAGGACGTGCGTACCGGCGCCGCGCCGAAGCCGCAGTTCGTGATCTGGCCGGAGGACTCTTCCGACATCGATCCGTTGGTCAACCCAGACGCCGGACAACAGATTTCCAAGGTGGCCGCGCTAATCGGCGCGCCGATTCTGGTCGGCACCGTGCTCGATGTTCCAGGCGGGCCACAGGACGTCCCCGAATTCACCAACACGGTGATCGTCTGGAATCCGACCACCGGGCCGGCTGACCGGCATGACAAAGAAATCGTGCAGCCGTTCGGCGAGTATCTGCCCATGCCGTGGCTGTTCCGGCATCTCTCCGGCTATGCCGACCGCGCCGGTCATATCGTGCCCCGCCCCAGCAGCGACGTCGTGCAGATCGCCGGCGTGCCCGTCGGGGTGGCCACCTGCTGGGAAGTGATCTTCGACCGCGAGCCGCGAAAGGCGGTACTCAACGGCGCTCAGCTGCTGGCCGTGCCCAGCAACAACGCCACCTTCAACCAGGCAATGAGCGAACAACAGTTGGCCTTCGCCAAGGTCAGGGCCGTAGAGCACGACCGCTACGTCGTCGTCGCGGGCACTACCGGGATCAGCGCGGTGATCGCCCCGGACGGCGCCGAACTGGTCCGCACAAGGTTCTTCGAGCCCGCATATCTGGACAACCAGGTACGGCTGAAGGCGAGGCTGACGCCGGCGACCCGGTGGGCTCCGATCCTTCAGTGGATTCTGGTCGCGGCGGCTGGTGCGGTCATTCTCGTCGCAATACGGCACAATGGGTGGTCCCCGCGTCCGAAACGTCTCAGGTTCCGGTCCCCGGGCGAATCTGACCACCCCGGTGCGCGTCCGCGCGAATCTGAGGACTCAGGTGTCGCGCCCCAGGGGGCTGCTGAGAGCGAATCTGAGGACTCAGATGCGCCCGACGAGGACGTTTCTGCGCCCACGGACACCGCACCCGAAGAGGGCGACCGACCGTCGCATTACACCCCGCGACACAGACACAGACACAGACACAAAGGAGCCCCATGACCACCGGCCAGCCGGGCAATCGTCCGAGCCAGCGCGTCCTGGTGATCATCCCCACCTTCAACGAGCGGGAGAACCTGCCGCTGATCCACCGACGGCTTAGGGACGCATGCCCCGACGTGCACCTGCTGGTCGTTGACGACAACAGCCCCGACGGCACCGGCCGGCTCGCCGACGAGTTGGCAGAGGCCGAACCCGGCCGCACCCATGTCATGCACCGCACCGCCAAGAACGGGTTGGGCGCGGCGTATCTCGAGGGTTTCGCCTGGGGTATGAGTCGCGGGTACTCGGTGCTCGTCGAAATGGACGCCGACGGCAGCCATGCGCCCGAACAGCTGCACCGACTGCTGGACGCCGTCGACAACGGAGCCGACCTGGCTATCGGTTCGCGCTATGTCGACGGGGGGTCGGTACGTAACTGGCCCTGGCGGCGCCTGGCCTTGTCCAAGACGGCCAATACCTATTCACGGGTGGCGCTCGGCGTCGGGGTTCACGACATCACCGCCGGTTTCCGGGCCTACCGCCGCGAAGTCCTCGAGGCCATCGACCTGGACACCGTCGACTCCAAGGGTTATTGCTTCCAGATAGAGATGACCTGGCGCACGGTGAACCACGGGTTTCTGGTCGTCGAAGTTCCGATCACCTTCACCGAACGCGAGCTCGGGGTGTCCAAGATGAGCGGGTCCAACATCCGCGAGGCACTGTTCAAAGTCACTCGCTGGGGCGTCGACGGCAGACTCAGCCGCGCCCGGGCAGCGCGCGCCCAGACCCGTTAGAACGTCGGGAACGGCGCGATCAGAGATCAGCCGCGGCGGCGCGACCGGATCAGCTCGAGGCGCTCCTTCAGCAGCTCTTCGAGTTCCTCGACCGTGCGGCGCTCCAGCAGCATGTCCCAGTGCGTCCGCGGTGGCTTGACCTTCTTCGGCTCGGGCAGATCACCCTCGATCAAGGTGCCTTCCATGCCGTTGCGGCACAGCCAGGTGCCGGGGATGTCGGCGTCGTCGGCGAAGGGAACCTCGAACTCCTCGCCGTTGTCGGTGCGGTAGCGCGCTATCTGACGCGGTGCCAGATCATGGTTGCGGTCAGTCTCATAGCTCACGGCTCCGAGGCGACTGCCCCTCAGGACGCGATCTGCCATCGGCCTTACTCCTTCTGGTCCTGTGAGCGCTGCGGCTCATGTCTCTCGGCACGTGTAGTGGCGATTCTCTACGTTTGGCAACGATGCGACGGGCTGCGCAGTTCCCGGATGAGCCCCCGGCGAGCGACGCGACCATTAATGATACCGGGATCCCAACCTGCGCCGGACTAAAGTCGGCAGGCGTGACCCTCGCCAAACGGCGTGCCCGGCCCCAACCGTGTCGTTGGTGCGGCCGAGATGTGACCGATACCGGAATGGGCCGTCGCCGCCAGTACTGCCGCCAGTCCTGCCGCCAGCGGGCATACGAGCAACGGGCCTTGATCAGCCGCGGCTCGGCTGGGGCCGCGCTGGCGCTGCCCGCTGACGCGGTGGTGCTGTCGGCCGACGATGCGGCCGACCTCTCAGACCGTGTTTACCAGGTGCGATGCGCGGCCGAAGATGTCGCCACCGCGCTCGACGAGGGAGCCGGGGCAACCGAATTGCGCGAACTGTGCGATGCGCTGGTCAAAGCTGCCCGGGCGGCCGACGGCTGGCGGCGGGTGGGTGTCTGAACCGCGCTGCTACGCGCCTGACCACGGTCGATGGGTTGCCGGGTACAGTCACGCCATGGAGGACGGATCCGGTGCAGCGGGCTCCGGGCACGCACCGCGCACCTCGCCGTGTGGGCCGGTCGAGTTCTTCGCGTAGCACTGGGAGTATCGGACGTTTTGAAATCGCGCCGGAGTTGGCCATACTCACCAGCGAGATTCTTGGGTCGGCGAGCAGCACGACAAGGTCCTTTGGGGTTGCTCGTGCCGCAACTTCCGTGACTCGCATGCGGCGGTCAGAGACGGCGAATCTGTAGTTGAGGTCTAGGTGAGGTTGTTAGGCGAGGTTAGTGATGGGTGACCAACTCCAGCACGCGACCGAAGCGCTGCGAAAAGCGCTGGTCCAGGTTGAACGCCTGAAGCGCACCAACCGTGCGCTGCTGGAGCGGTCGAGTGAGCCAATCGCGATCGTCGGTATGTCCTGCCGCTTTCCGGGCGGTGTCGACAGCCCGGAGGGCCTGTGGCAGATGGTGGCCGACGGCCGCGACGTGATGACCGACTTCCCGGCCGATCGCGGGTGGGACCTGGCCGGGCTGTTCGACCCGGATCCTGACGCGCGCCACAAGACCTACGCGCGCACCGGGGGCTTCGTCGACGGGGTCGCGGACTTCGACGCGGCCTTCTTCGGTATTGCGCCCAGTGAGGCGCTGGCGATGGACCCCCAGCATCGGATGCTGCTGGAGCTGTCGTGGGAGGCGCTGGAGCGGTCCGGGATTGATCCCAGCGGCTTGCGCGGCAGCGCCACGGGGGTTTTCGCGGGGCTCATCGTGCAGGGCTACGGCATGTTGGCCGAGGAGATCGAGGGCTATCGGCTCACCGGCATGACGTCCAGCGTCGCG